>CAZZGM010000056.1:0-3402 GCA_964653955.1 uncultured Bifidobacteriaceae bacterium
TTGCCGTGGAGACGATGCTGCGGATCCACTTCCTTCAACCATGATTTACCCTGCGGTACCCGACAACGGAGTGCGAGCTGTACGACACGTCCGTGTTCCGTGAGTTCGTGGGTCTGGACGCGGGAGAAGACAACCAGCCCGACGAGAGCACCATCCTAAGCCTTTGCCACCTGATCGAAGCCCACAACCTGTGGCCATCAGATCTAGCTACCGTTAACGCCACGTGGAGCGCCTAAGTCCTGCTGCTCAAGAGCGGCACGTTGGTCGAAGCCACGCTGATTGCTGCACCGAGTTCGACCAAGAACGGCAGCGACGAGAGCGACTCCGAGATGCACCAGACCAAGAAAGGCAACCAGCGGCACTTCGGGATTAAAGCCCACATTGGCATAGATGCCGACTCGAGCCTGGTGCACACTGTGGTGGGCACGGCCGCCAACGTCAAGTATGTGACGCAGGCACACGTGCTGTTGCATGCAGAAGTGACAGAAGTGTTTGCCGACTCGTGTTAACCGGCCGTGAGCAAGCGCAGTGAAACGCAGGGCATCAGGGTCAACTGGCATTTGGCGATGCGACCGGAGAAACGCAAGGTGCTGGACAACGGCACTCCGATGGGCACCATCATGGACCAGTTGGAGCAGGTCAAAGCGCGCATACGGGCCGGGGTCGTACACACGCTTCGAGTGATTAAGTGCCAGTTCGGGCATGTCAAAGTGCGAAACCGAGGACTGGCCAAGAACACGGCGCAGCCACACACACTGTTCGCCCTGTCCCACCTGTGTATGGCGCGGCGCACGCTGCCGGCCATGCCCGAGAAGAGCAGCGCGAACATGTGGCCAAACGAAAACTGCGTGGCCAGGATGACCGCGCCGGCCATGACGGCCAGCAGCACGATGACCGATCCCGTCCGGCTCAGGTAGTCGGCCATGAGGCCGCCGACCCATTCGCCGACATATCCGCCGGAGCGATAAGCGCGCGTGCCCACGTCGACACGGCCGATCGCGATCCCCAGAAATGCCGCCGCGCATCCGAGCAGCAGCGTGGCACCGGTCAGTTTGGTATAAACGGCGGTCACCGGCCGGCACCAGAAGTAGCGCCAACCCACCACCGCAATCATGGCCGGCAGCAGAAACGACGCATAGCCGAGCAACTGGAACGACAGCTCGGCCAGGAACGCGCCGACGCGCCCCGCGAAGTTCGTCGGGAGGCCGTCGCTTCCCGTGCTGAAGAACCACGCAGGATCGTTGGCGTCGTAGCTGGCCAGCGCCACCAGCCAGATCAGGGCGGCGGCAAACAGGCCCACCCCGACCACCTCGCTCACGCGCCGGGACAGCGCCGAGCCCGAAGCAGCCACAGCAGACACGGTCAAATCTCCATCACGACCGGCAGCACCAGCGGGCGCCGCCCGGTCCGTTTACGCAGGAACCGCCGCACACCCGTGCGGATACGTTCCTGCATGAGCCCGGGGTCCGTACGTTCTTCCACGCCACACCCCTCGATGAGCTCGGTCAACATCACACCACCTTCGGTCAGCAGCGCCGGATCGTCGGCCGTCACGAATCCTCGCACCAGCAGTTCGGGCACACCCTCGAGCTGGCCGGTCTGCCGGTTGATGGCCACCACGGGCACGACCACCCCGTCGGCCGCAATGTGCCGCCGGTCACGCAGTACCTCGTCATCGACTTCACCCACACGCGTGCTGTCGATGAGCACGCGGCCGGCCGGAGCCTTGTCGACGACACGCCCGCCTTCGGCATCGAACCGCACCACGTCGCCGTCTTCCGCGAGGATGACCGAGACCGGTGCCGGAAGACCGGCCGTCACCAGGTTGGCGACACGTGCGTGCCGGGCCAGCTGGCGATACTCGCCGTGAACCGGAATGAAATACCGCGGGCGCACCAGCGACAGCAGCAGCTTCAGCTCCTCGCTGGCGCCGTGTCCCGACACATGCACGTGTTTGTCCGCATCGGTGATCACGTCCACACCGCGCCGGGCCAGGTGATTGAGCACGCGGCCGATGGCCTTCTCGTTACCGGGAATCGCCCGCGCCGACATCACCACGCGATCACGATCGTCCAGTTTCACATGGCGATGATCGTTGATGGCAATACGTGAGAGCGCGGCATTCGGTTCGCCCTGCGAGCCCGTGACCAGACACAGCACGTCCTGGCCGGGGAAATTGGGCACGTCGCTGTCCCGGATGACCACGCCCGAAGGCAGGTGCAGGCGGCCGAGCCGCTGCGCAATCTGGGAGTTCTCGTTCATCCCGCGGCCGACGAACGCCACCTTGCGATCGAACGACGCCGCCAGGTCCACGAGAATCTGCAGGCGGTGGAGGCTCGACGAAAACGTCGCCACCACGAGCTTGCCTTCCGTGCTCGTGAACAACTCCTCGAAGGCAGTGATCACCTCGCGTTCCGAACCGGTGAACCCGGGACGGTCCACGTTGGTGCTGTCGCAGAACAGCGCCAGCACACCTTCGGCACCCAGCTGCGCGAAGCGGGGCAGGTCGAACGCTTCACCATCGAGCGGTGTCTGGTCCACCTTGAAGTCACCGGTGTGTAGCAGCACGCCCTGCGGCGTGCGGATGGCCACGGCCACGCAGTCCGGAATGCTGTGCGTGACGCGCAGGAATTCCAGCGTGAACGGACCCACCGTCACCACGTCGCGCGGCTTCACCGGCACCAGCCCCGGACCGTGTTTCAGGCCGTGCTCCTCGAGCTTGGGCTCGACCAGCGCCAGGGCCAGCGGCGTGCCGTACACCGGGCCCGACACGTGGGGCAGCACGTACGGCACCGCGCCAATGTGATCCTCGTGGCCGTGCGTGAGAATCAGCGCCTGTACCTGTCCGCCGCGGTTTTCGAGGTAGCTCAGATCGGGAACAATCAGGTCCACGCCGGGAAGGTCGGCGTCGGGAAACATGGCGCCGGCGTCAATGAGGATGGTCGTCTCCCCACACGAGATGGCCATCATGTTGAGGCCGAACTCTCCCAGACCGCCAAGCGGCACGATATCGACTGACGGTGCTCCCGCGGACGGATCCGCAGGCGCCGAACCAAGCATGCGCAGAATCCCAGCCACGACGGAGCCCGGGAGGACACCGAAAGGCCATACAAGTTCAGGCGCTGGGAGGCCCGAAGAACGAGGCGGGTTGTCGGATGCGCACTATAGCACGGGCGCCGGTTTGGCCGAAGCAAAAACGTCCGCAAGTCGTGTCAGTTCAACGAGCTGCAGCGTTTCAGGCCGCCGCCGGGCGTCGATGCCCGCGGCCTCCAGCGCCTGTGGCGCGGCCAGCCCGTATTGCTCGCCGAACGCCCGCAGCGCATTGGCCAGCGTTTTCCGGCGCTGCGTGAACATGGCCCTGACCATGGCCACGAACAGCCGCTCGTCCGAAAGCTCGACCGT
>CAZZGM010000056.1:3412-8395 GCA_964653955.1 uncultured Bifidobacteriaceae bacterium
CGCTCCGACCGTCAGGACCACGACGCCGGCGAGGAACCATGCGACGGCGCTCATGGCACGACGGTAACGGCACCACCACGACCCTCGGACCACCGCACGACGGCCGACGACACTTTCGGCGGCGGACGAAACGCACCGGGCGGCAGCGCCAGCACCCGGCTGACGTCCGCGTGCAAGGCGGTCTGAATGGCCAGCACGCCGTACTCGCCGGTGCCGGGCTGCGCCGTCAAACGATCCGCCACCTCGCGCTGGAGCATCAGCGTGGCATCCGTGACCCCACCCGTGGCCGCCGCCAGCGCCAGCAGGCGGAACAGGATAGGTGAGGAGATGTTGTAGGGAAGGTTGCCAACGATGCGGACCGGGTGGGCGGCGTCCATGGGATGTCCCTGCCACTCGGCCACGGCGGCCGCGAGGTCCACGTCCAGGACATCGGCCTCGCGCAACGTCAGTGCCGGCAAGGCGCGCTCACGCAGTGCCGCCGCGAGGTCGCGGTCGACTTCGATGGCCAGCAGGCGCCCGACGCGAGCGGCGAGCGGTACCGTGATGGCGCCACGGCCCGGGCCGATTTCCACCCAGGTTTCGTCGGGCCGCGCGTCCAGCGCGTTGACCAGCTTGGTGACCCAGGCCGGTTCCAGGAAATGCTGGCCGAATCGTTTACGAGCCTTCACCACGCCAGTAGCGCTCCTCGATTTCCATGATTTCGTCTTCGCTCATCCCGAAGTAGTGCCCCAGTTCGTGAATGAGGGTCTCGCCGATTTCCATGACGATGCAGTCTTCGTCGCCGTCGCATTCGTCCTCGATGGTGCGCTGGTAGAGCGTGATGCGGTCCGGCAGATCGTTGCCATGATCCCATCGCCGCTCGGGCAGTGGCGTCCCCTGATACAACCCCAGCAGCACGTCGTCTGGTCCCATCTCCATCTCCGTCAGGAGATCGGGCGACGCCTCGTCTTCCACGACAATGACCACGTTGCGGATTTCGCGGGCAAAGGCTGGCGGAATGGTGTCGATGGCCTCGACCACCAGGGTACGGAACCGTTCCCGCGTCATCGGTGAGCGTAGTCGCAGTACGGACGGGCAAAACACACGCGGCACTGCGGCTTGGGCCGGCAGACACGCCGTCCGTGGAGGATGAGCGTGTCGGACACCAGCGTCCACTTCTTCTTCGGGTAGAGCTCGCACAACGCCGCTTCCACCTTCACCGGATCGTCTCCGTGAACCAGGCCCAGGCGATTGGCCACGCGTAATACGTGGCGGTCGACCGGCAGTCCCGGCACACCCAGCGCATGCCCCAGTACGACGTTGGCGGTCTTGCGCCCGACGCCGGGCAGTTCGACGAGCGCCTCCATGCGCGCCGGCACCTCGCCGCCGTACCTGGTGACGAGGATGTCGGCCATGGTCAACAGCGCCCGCGTCTTCTGTCTGTAGAACCCGGTGGAATGGATGAGCGTTTCGAGTTCCGCGGGATCGGCCGCCCGCAGCGCGTGCGCGTCCTTGTAACGCGCAAACAGCGCCGGCGTGACCCCGTTGACACGCTTGTCGGTGGACTGTGCCGACAACATCGTGGCCACGAGCAGCTCGAAGGCGTTGGTATAGGCCAGTTCCGTGTCGGCGTTCGGGTGATGTTTCTCGAGCGCCGCCAGAATCTTCCGCGCCTCGGCGGGTGTTTTCATGACGAGATGAAGCCGGCGGCCGCCTAGTGAACGGGATCCTTTCCGGGCGACGGCGGCGGCGGGGCCTGCACCTGTGCCGCGTGTGCCTCGGAGTAAATCCGCAGGTTCTCCTGCAGGGCGGCAATGAGCGTGGGGACGAACTGCACCGGAATCACCAGCTTGACGCGAACCGGTGCGCGCACCACGTGTTCGGACTCGGCGCTGCGCACTTCCTGTTCGGAGAGCGGCTGCACCTCGCAGAAGGAGAGCGTGAAGTCGAACGGCGTGTGGTTGACGCCAATGAAATTGGCATAGGTCCGCGGCTGACGGCTGTCGTCGTCCGGGACAATGGTGAAGTTGATCTGTTTGTGATCGGACATGACAGGAGGCTCGTTGCCTATCCTACCTAGTATTTCCGCATCACGCCGACGACCACTCCCTGAATCTGGACGTTGTCGGGTTCGACGTAGATGGGGGCCATGGTGGGGTTGGCGGGCTGGAGACGGATGCGTCCCGACTCCCGATAAAACTTCTTCAGCGTCGCGTCCTGGCCGCCAACGAGCGCAATGACCATTTCGCCGTTGTCGGCGGACTTGCGGTCCTCGACCACCACCCAGTCACCGTCGCGAATCTGCTCGTCAATCATCGACTCACCACGAACGCGCAGCACATAGGTGTCGCGCCGTCCCGCCACCAGCGATTCGGGCACCGCAATGGACTCGGCCGTGTTGACCGCTTCGATGGGCACACCGGCGGCCACGTAGCCCAGCATCGGAATTTCCACCGCGCGGCCCGCGCCCCGGCTGGGAAGCAGTTCTACCGAACGGCTGCGGTTCCAGGAGCGGCGGATGAACCCTTTGTCCTGCAGATTGGTGAGGTGCTTATGGACCGTGGCCAGCGACGACAGGTTGAAGCGCTGTCCGATTTCTTCCAGGCTCGGCGCATAGCCGTGCTGCTGGATGAACTCGTTGAGGTAGTCGAGGATTTCGCGCTGGCGCTTGGTAAGGGGCTGCAAGGGGGCCTCCTGACGGGCGAATATTTGGAAAAAGCCGACGAGGGGGAGGTTAGCCAAATAAAAGGCGAAAGTCAACGCACGCGGTCCGGGACCTTCGCTTTGTGGGCGTGGCCGGCGCCGGTTACGCGCTAGACTGCGGTCATGCGGTTTCTGGCGCTGTTGGCAATGGTCGGCGTGGTTTCCGCGGCACCTGGTGCTGCCGGAGTTTCGCCCCGGCAGGCGGACGCCTTCGAACAGAAATGGAGCGAGGTCGAGGCGCGCGGCGAGAAGCCGCCGGCCGGCGTCCGCACCACCTTCCTCGGCGACGAGGTGAACGCCTACCTGCAGCTCCGCGTGGCGCTTCCGACCGGCGTGGCCGACCCGGCCGTCACTTTCGTGGGTCAGGGCCGTCTCAGCGGACGCGCCATCGTCGATCTGGACGGCATCCGCAAGAAGAGCAGCGGCGGCTGGTTCGATCCCATGGCCTACCTGTCGGGCAAGCTGCCGGTCACGGCCATCGGCACGTTGAAAACAGCCAGCGGCAAGGGGCAGTTCGTGCTGGAGTCCGCGGAGATCAGCGGCGTCCCCATTCCGAAGTCGCTGCTGCAGGAAGTCGTCACCTACTACACGCGCTCGCCCGAGCTGCCGAATGGCGCCAACCTGGACCGCCCCTTCGACCTGCCCTCGAGCATCCAGCGCATCGACGTCGCCCCGGGCCGCGCCACCGTCGTGCAGTAGTAGCCGTACAGCGGAGTGTCGCAGCCGTGCGCGGCGGTAAGGCCGGCTGCTCGCGTCGAGGCTAAGCTATCGGCTATGCCGGACGATGTGCTGCAGGTGCCGCTGCAGTTCCTGAAGGGGGTAGGGCCGCGCAAGGCGGGGGACTTGAAGAAGGCCGGACTCGTCACCGTGGCCGATCTGCTGTTCCGGTTCCCGATGCGCTACGAGGACCGCAGCCGCCTGCAGCCCATCATCGGCCTCCGCCCCGGCCAGATGGCCGCCGTCGCCGGCGAGGTGCTGCACTGCCATCTGCAGCACACGCGCCGCGCCAACTTCCGGCTGTTCACCGCGCTCGTGCAGGACCAGAGCGGCCAGATCCAGGTGGTGTGGCCCAACCAGGCCTTTCTGAAGGACGTCATCCGCCCGCACCAGCACATCGTGCTGTTCGGCCGCGTCGAGCTCTGGGGATCACGCGGTCTCCAGATTACCGATCCCGAGTTCGAAGTCGTCGATACGCCGGCCACGACTAATACGTCAGGGATCACGAGCGGCAATGACGGGCTGCACACCGGCCGTATCGTCCCGGTGTACGAACGAACCGGCAGTGTCACCCCCAACATGCAGCGGCGGTTCGTGTGGCAGGCGCTGGAGCAGTTGCCCGAGGATTTGTTCGACCCGGTGCCGCAGGACATACTGCACGCACACGGCTGGCCGTCGCGCCGGGCCGCCTTGCTCGCCGCACACTTTCCACCGGCCGACACCGATGTCGAGGCGCTCAGCCGCTTCGGCACCCCCGCGCAGCAGCGCATGATTTTCGAAGACTTCTTCGTCTTCCAGTCCGGCCTGGCGCTGCGCCGTCACGAAAACGCGCAGGTCCGCAAGGACCGCGTGTGTCGCGTTACCGATGACATCCGCAACGCAGCGCGGGCCGTACTCCCATTCAAGCTCACGGCCGGGCAACGCGAAGCGCTGGCCGACATCGTCGCCGACATGCAGCGCACCTGGCCCATGCAGCGGCTGCTGCAGGGCGACGTGGGTGCGGGCAAGACCATCGTCGCCGTGCTGGCAGCCGTGGTAGCCATGGAAAACGGCTACCAGGTGGCGTTCATGGCGCCCACCGAAATCCTGGCCGAGCAGCACTATCGTACGGTGATGAAGTGGCTCGACGGTACGAAGTACCGCGTGCGGCTGCTCACCGGACGGGTGACCGCGGCCGTGCGGCGCGATCTGTTGCCGGCCATTACCCGCGGCGAAATCAATCTCGTGATTGGCACGCATGCCCTGGTGCAGGAGCACGTCGCGTTCCGCGATCTCGCGCTGGTCATCATCGACGAGCAGCACCGCTTCGGCGTCGAGCAGCGCGGCGCGCTGGCGGACAAGGGCGGACACCCGGATGTGCTGGTGATGACGGCCACGCCTATTCCTCGCACGCTGGCGCTCACCGAGTGCGGCGACATGGATGTCTCGGTCATTCGTGACCTGCCACCGGGCCGTCAGCCCATTCGCACGCTGGTCAAGCCCGACGCGCGGCGCGACGAGGTGTATGCGCTCATCCGCGACGAAGTGGCCCGCGGGCGGCAGGCGTATGTCATCTACCCACTGGTCGACGAATCCGAAAAGGTC
>CAZZGM010000056.1:8405-12051 GCA_964653955.1 uncultured Bifidobacteriaceae bacterium
GCCGAAGAACTCACGCAGGTGTTTGCGAAGTTCAACGTCGCACTGCTGCACGGCCGCATGAAGGGTGACGACAAGGATCGCGTGATGCGCGCGTTTGCGGCCGGCGACCTGCACATTCTGGTGGCCACCTCGGTCGTGGAGGTGGGAGTGGACGTTCCCAACGCCACGGTCATGGTCGTGGAGCACGCCGAACGATTTGGCTTGTCGCAACTGCATCAATTGCGCGGGCGGATTGGCCGCGGCACGCATGCCTCAACATGCGTCCTGGTGTACCAGGCGCCCTGGTCCGAAGACGCGCGCCAGCGTCTTCAGGCCATGGCTGCCTCGTCGAACGGGTTCGTCATCGCGGAGAAGGATCTCGAGATTCGCGGCCCGGGCGACTTCTTCGGCACGCGCCAGTCGGGCCTGCCGCAGCTGCGCGCCGGTGACCTCACGCGGGATGCGGCGCTGCTCGAACTCGCGTTTACCGAAGCACGCGCCCGCGTGGAGCAGGACCGCCTGACCGCGGCGCAGCAGGCCTACGTCCGTGCGGTGTGGGAACGGCAGTTCGGATTGATTGCGGTGGGGTAACACCACATGCGCATCATTGCCGGCCGGCACAAGGGCCGCACGCTGAAGTCGCCCACGTGGCCGGGGCTCAGGCCCACGTCCGATCGTCTGCGGGAAACGCTCTTCAACATCCTCGCCCCACGCGTGCCCGGAGCTCGTGTCCTGGACCTATTCGCGGGCACGGGCGCGGTCGCGCTCGAGGCCATCAGCCGCGGTGCGGCATGCGCCGTATGCATCGAATCCAACCGCCGCGCGCAGGCATTGATTGGCGCGAATCGCGCCGCCGTTGGCGAAGATGACCGGTGTATGATCGTGGGCGCTGATGCACGTACGGTGTTGAAGGCACCCGTGCCTGGCGGTCCCTTCGACATCGTCTTTCTGGATCCACCGTACGACGTCGAAGATCTGGACCTGATGGCCGACGCCGCCGGACGGCAGCGAGCCGACGGAGGCGTGCTGGTGGTGGAACACGCCACGCGGCGCGCGCCGCCGCTGGTTGCCGGACAGCCGCCCGGCCGTTCGGTCAGGGCCGGTGACAGCACGTTGTCTTTCTACCTATGAGCACCTCCCACCCCCGCATCGCGATCTGCCCCGGCTCGTTCGATCCGTTGACGATGGGGCATGTGGACATCATCGAGCGGGCCTGCGGCCTGTACGACCGCGTGGTCGTATCGGTGCTGGTGAACGCCGACAAGTCGCCGCTGTTCTCGCTCGACGAACGGGTGGCCATCATCCGCGAGGTGTTCGCGGGCCGCGACGCTGTCGAAGTCGACACCTTCCAGGGACTGCTGGTGGACTATGCCCGCCAGCGCGGAGCCGCGGTCATCGTGCGCGGCCTGCGCGCCGTGTCCGACTTCGAATACGAGTTCCAGATGGCGCTCATGAACCGCCGCCTGGCCCCTGAAATCGAGACGACGTTCATGATGCCGGCCGAGCAGTACACCTACATCAGTTCACGGCTGATCAAGGAGGTGTTCAGGTTCGGTGGCGAAATCGAGGGCATGGTGCCGCCCGTCGTCGAGGCGCGCCTGCACGCGCGCCGTTCCGCGGCGCCTCTTCCACACGCGAGACAGACATGAGCTTTGCCGCCCGAATGCAGCAGATTGCCCCGTCACCGACGCTGAAGGTGACCGCCGAAGCCGACCGCCTCCGCCGGCAGGGCGTTGACGTGGTCGACCTCGGGGCAGGGGAGCCCGACTTCCCGACACCCGAGCACGTGAAGGCCGCCGCGCACGCCGCGCTCGACGCCGACTTCACGAAGTACACGCCGTCGGCCGGCATCCTTGAACTGCGGCAGGCCATCTGCCAGCGCTACCAGACCGACTACGACGTGGCCTTCCGCCCGGAAGAGGTCATCGTCAGCGCCGGCGGCAAGCAGGCGCTCTACAACACCGCGATGGTGCTGTTCGAGCCTGGCGACGAGGTGGTCACACACGCGCCCTACTGGCCGACGATTCCTGAGCAGGTGAAGCTGGCCGGCGCCACGCCGGTCGTGGTGCAGACCTCGCCGGAAGACGCGTTCGCCATTCACGCCGACGCCATCCTGGCGGCCGTGACACCGCGGACCAAGGCCATCATCATCAACTCGCCGAGCAATCCCGCCGGCGCGCTGATCTCGGAAGAAAGCCTGGCGGCCATTGCCGACGAAGCCGCACGGCGCGGGCTCTGGGTCATAGCCGACCTCACCTACGAGAAGCTCATTTACGATCCGGTGCCGCACAACCTGCCGCGCGTGCTCACCGAGAGGCTCCGCGACCGCGCCGTCATCTGCAGCGCGGCGTCGAAGGCCTACGCGATGACGGGCTGGCGCTGTGGCTGGACGATTGGTCCGGCGGCGTTCATCAGCCAGTGCAACGCCCTCCAGGGACACTCCACCTCGAACATCAACTCGATCACGCAGAAGGCGGCCATTGCCGCGCTGACCGGCCCCCAGGATGGCGTGGCGATGATGCTGGAGGAATACCGCCGGCGGCGCGATGCCGTGACCGCCTGGCTCACCACCGATCCGCGCATTACCTGCGTAAAGCCGCGCGGCGCGTTCTATCTGTTTCCGTATGTGGCCGACGTGCTCGAGGCCACCGGCTTCCGGTCGACGAACGAGTTTGCCGAAGCCCTGCTGGCCGACGTCCACGTGGCGGTGACGGCCGGTGAAGGCTTTGATGCGCCTGGCTTCTTCCGCCTGTCGTACGCCACCTCCATGGAACGCCTGAAAGAAGGCGTCGACCGGATGCACGCATTCATCGCGAAGCGTGCGGCCCAGACGCAGGGCGCCGCGGCGCGAGGCTGACACGGTCATGACCATCGGTCCGGACGTCCGCGCGGCAATCATTGCCGCGGTCGGTTCGGACTGGATTCGCGAAGACGACGCCAGCCGCCAGCAGTACGGCACCGACGCGCTGCTGCGCGGCATGCCGGCCGATCTCGTCGTCATTCCCGGCACGGTGGGTGAGGTGTCGGCCATTGCGCGGCTGTGTTCCGCGCACCGCATCCCACTGGTGGTGCGTGGTGCCGGCACCGGCTACACCGGCGGAGCCGTGCCCGTGCGCGGCGGCGTGGTGCTGTCGATGGAGCGCTTCGACCGCATCCGCGACATCGACATCGACAACCAGCTGGCCGTCGTCCAACCCAACGTGCTGACCGGCCAGTTGCAGGATGCGGTGGAAGCGCACGGCCTGTTTTATCCGCCCGATCCCGCGAGCCTGCGCATCTCCGCGATTGGCGGCAACGTGGCCGAGTGTGCCGGCGGTCCGCGTGCGGTGAAGTACGGTACGACCCGGCGTTATGTGCTGGCACTCCAAGCCGTGCTGCCTGGCGGCGAGGTCATCCGTACCGGCTCGAAGGCCGTGAAGAACGTCGTGGGGTACGACCTCACGCAGCTTCTCGTCGGCTCGGAGGGCACGCTGGCCATCCTCACGGAAATCACGCTGCGCCTGGTGCCGAAGCCGCGGGCCGTCGCGACCATTCAGGCGACATACGCGGATGTGGCCGGCGCCGTGCGCGGCGTATCGGCGCTGCTTGCGGCACGCGTGGTACCCGCGACCATCGAGCTGATCGATGCCGGCTCCATCAGGGCCGTCGAGCGTTATCTGGACCGCGA
>CAZZGM010000057.1:0-5949 GCA_964653955.1 uncultured Bifidobacteriaceae bacterium
GTCGCGCAGCAGGTCTTTCAGCAGACGGGCCTGTCCCGTGCGCAGCGCCCGGTAGGTCTGGGCGCTGTCCACCTCACCGGTGACCACCGACACGCCGTTGGCCGACAGCTCGGCCGCGCGAGCCGGATCCGGTTCGATGACGGTATAGGCAATACCGGCCGTGTCGAGCCGGTGGATGAGCCCGCGCGCCACGGCGTCGTACTCCGCAATCACGATGTGACCGTGCGTGTCTTCGGCCAGCTCGCGCGGCGCCCGCGTCCGCATGCGGGCTTCAATCCACGGCGCGTAGAACAGCCGGACGAAGAGCAGGGGCAGCATCACCAGCAGCAGCACCACGCCCGAGAGCAGGACAATGATGCTGAAGAGGCGGCCGATGTCCGTGGTGAAGGTGATGTCGCCGAAGCCCAGAGTGGTCATCACCGTGAGGGTCCAGTAGAGACCGGTGGTCCACGAGTGGGATCGGTGTTCCACCTGCTCCATGATCACGTGGAACAGCACGGAGTAGAGCAGGATGAGCGCTGCCAGGAATGCGAGATAGCGGAGCAGGCTGGCGACGTTGTGGCGCAGTTCGCGCTCCGCGAACAGGGACGCCAGTTGACTGGAAGGAAACTTCATCGGGCCACGCGCTGCTCCAGAGTCTATCAGCGATACAATCACGCGGGTCATGCAGGCCGGCGACGCGGCACTCTGCGCTCGTGCGGGCGTCTAAGAGAAGGAAGGGGGACCGATGTCGATCCGACCCGTGAAGAGCATTCTCGAAGCGCAGCCCGCTGTGGAAGGGGCCGGCGTGCACCTGCGGCGAGCCTTCGGTTTTGGCAGGACCGAGGACATGGATCCGTTCCTGCTGTTCGATGATTTCCGCAACGACCGGCCCGACGACTACCTGGCCGGGTTTCCGTGGCATCCGCATCGCGGCATCGAAACGGTGACCTACGTGCTGGCCGGCACCGTCGAACATGGCGACAGCCTCGGCAACCAGGGCAATCTCGAAGCCGGCGACGTGCAGTGGATGACCGCCGGCAGCGGCATTATTCACCAGGAGATGCCGCGTGGCGACGAGGCCGGACGCATGCACGGCTTTCAGTTGTGGGCCAACCTGCCGCGCGAACTGAAAATGACCGCGCCGCGGTACCAGGATGTGAAGGCCGCCGATATCCCCACGGTGACCGACGACGATGGGACACACGTGCGGGTGATTTGCGGCTCGTTCTGGGGAAAGACGGGGCCTGTCGACGGCCTCGCGGCCGGGCCCCGATATCTGGACATCTCCGTACCGCCCGGACGCCGCCGCCGGATTGACGTGCCGCTGAACGCCAACGCGTTTGCCTACGTGTTTGCCGGCTCCGGCACGTTCCGCGACGCATCGGCGCCGCGCCAGGTGGCAACGGAACTCGTCGGACAAAGCGAGGATCCGGTGTACACCGATGTCGGGAATCGTTCGCTGGTGCTGTTCGATCGCGGCGACGAGATCACGGTGCAGGCAGGGGACGAGGGGATGCGGTTCCTGCTGGTGTCCGGACGGCCCATCGAGGAGCCGGTGGCGTGGTACGGCCCGATTGTGATGAACAGCCAGGCCGAACTGCAGCAGGCGTTTTCGGAACTGAAGCAGGGCACGTTCATCAAACATCGCTGACGTGTTCCACGTCAGTCTGCGGTCACAAAAAAACGACGCCAGGCATCACAACCTGGCGTCGTCTTTTTTTTCGGCCCTCCCGATGCCCTGCCGGGAGAGCGCGCGGTGCGTGGCCGCGCGGCTACTTCTTGAGCGAGGCGTTCAGCGTCATCGACGTGGCCGACAACGCGCGCGAGATGATGCAGCCGGTCTTCGTCTTCTCGGCGTGCTCCTGGAACGTGGCGTCGTCCACGCCGGGCACGTCAGCGACCACCGTGAGATCGATCTTCGTAATCAGGAAGCCCTTGTCGTCCTTGCCCAGGTGAACGTCGGCCGTGGTGTGCACGCTGTTGGCCACGAAGCCCGCGCCCGCCAGCGAGTTGGCCAGCGCCATGGAGAAGCAGCCGGCATGCGCTGCGCCCAGGAGTTCCTCGGGGTTGGCGCCTGCCTTGTCCTCGAACCGCGAGGTGAAAGAGTAGGCGCCTTCGTACGCGCCGCTGCCGAGCCGGACGTGCCCCTCGCCGCCCTTGAGATCGCCTTTCCATTCCGCTGTCGCCTGACGTGCCATTCGATGCCTCCTCGATGCGTGCTGTGACGCTCCCATCGTAGCAGGGCACCGGGCCGAGTGCGTGCGGGTTGCGTGCCCGTCTGCGGGCGTATCTGGCGGGACGATGCTATTTGCGCGACGGGGCGTCGCGCACGATGAACAGTTTTTCGCCGGGCTTGATGAGGCCGAGGTCGCGGCGGGCCACCGACTCGATGGTGGCCGGATCCTCGCGCAGGCGGCGCGCGGTCTCGCGCAGCGCCTCGTTGTCGTCGCGCGACTGTTCGAGGGCCCGTTCCACGGCGGCAAACTCCCGGCGCGCCTGCAGCAGGGCCAGCAGGCCCTTTTCGCCGACGATGGCGTCGACCAGCAGGACCGTGGTTGCGGCAATCAGTACGAAGCGGACGAGGCGGCGGACGCGTCCCGGCTGTGTGGCCGTCCGGTCCGGTTCTGGTGTGGAGGCACGGCGATCGACGGAGCGGTCCGCGTCCATCAGCGATCTTCCGAACCCGTCCGGGTAGTTGGGGCGGCTGACGCCGCCGGATGAAGATAGGCCTCGAGCGCGCGGATGAGCACGGTCCGGAGATCGGCCCGTTCATCCATGGCTCGAATCTTTGCTGCCCGCCAGAGATCGCCAGGCAACTCGACCGTCGTCTTGACCGTGTCGCCGTGGGTCCGCTTTGCCGCCACTGCGGGTAGAAGTCTAGGCTTGAGGACAGGCATACGGCAAGGATTCTTCGCGGATGAACGTGGCCACGTTTATACATGGTTGCGCAATTACATGCAAACCTTTTTATGTGTAGACGGGTTTACGGTTTTATTGGTGTAAAAAACCAGGAAAATCTGGCGATGTGGTGGATGTGGTGATGTCGTGATGTGGATACGGTGAGGTGGTGATGTCGCTGACAGACGATGTGGTGATTTTGTTGACGACGGTGCCGGAGGAATTTGACGTGGGGAATCTGGCTCGTGTGCTGGTGGAGGAGCGGCTGGCCGCCTGCGTGTCGGCGCTGGCGCCGATGCAGTCGGTCTACCGCTGGAACGGCAGCGTTGAAACCGCCACGGAGCGCCAGGTGCTGGTGAAGACCACGCGCGCGCGTGTGGCGGCGCTGGAGACGCGGCTGAAGGCCCTGCACCCCTACGAGGTGCCCGAACTGCTGATGCTGGCGGTGGACGGCGGCAGCACGGCGTACCTGGACTGGGTACGCCGCGAGTAGCGCGTCAGGCCGCGGTGTTGCCGGTCAGGTACTGTCGCAGTCGCTCGAGGTCGATGGGTTTGGTCATGAATGCGGCGCCGAGCTTGGCCGCCTCGCGCCGCAGGACCGGGTCATCGAATCCCGACACCACCATCCAGTGCGTGTCGGGACTGTTCTGCTGCGAGAAGTGAATGAGCTGCAACCCGTTGTAGGTGCCGAGGCGCACGTCGACAATGACGTAAGCCGGCTTCTGCTGACCGAGAAACGTCCGGGCGTCTTCGAATGAACGAAACGTCCGGGTCTCGTGCCCCCAGTGCCTGACAATCTGCTCCACCGCCACCAGACAACTCACGTCATCGTCCACGATGACGACAGTGCCGGTATGTACGGTGTCGGGCGCCGTGGACGTGTGCGGCTGCGGTTCCATGATCTGTCCTGAGGAGATGTCCGCGGTTCCCGGTTATAAGTATCGGTTTGCCCGGCGTTGGTTATCCGGCGGCTGCCACCGGCCGCTGCCCTGATGGACCGCGTCCGGCAATGGTGCGGTACCGCTGGAACGGCAGGTGACAGTTGTGCTTGCGCAGGAACGCGAGAAACCGCTTGTAGTCGTCGTTCGGCATGTTGAAGAGCGCGACCAGGAGCCGATAGTTCCCGTTCGTGCTTTCCAACCCGATTTCAATGATACGCCGCAGGTCGTCGCGTGTCAGGTCCCGCGCCATGAACAGCGGGTAGACGGCCGACCAGAACGATTCGCCCTGGCGCAACATCCGGTTGGTCATGTCCTCGACGTGCGGCGACAGGATGGGCCCGGCCGGGCGATCGGCGGACACGGCCACCGTGGCCGGCCGCTCGGGCTGCTGCAGCAGCTCTGCCGGCAGGTCGGCCGGCTTGAGCACCTGGCCGGTGGACTTCAGCGCAATCCGCTCGGCGACGTTGCGCAGCTCGCGAATGTTGCCGGGCCAGCGATACGCCAGCAGCGCGTCCAGCGTGGCCGGTGCCACTTGAGGGCGCTCCACGCGATGCTGGTCGCAGTAGAAGTCGAGATAGTGATCGAACAGCAGCGGCACGTCCTCGATGCGATCGCGCAGCGGCGGGATGTGCATGCGGATGACGTTGAGGCGGAAAAACAGATCCTCGCGGAAGTTGCCGGCGGCAATTTCCTTGGGCAGATCGCGGTTGGTGGCCGTGATGAGCCGGACGTTGACGCGCACGTGCGAACGGTCGGCGCCAATCCGCTGGATTTCGCCGGTCTCGAGGAAGCGCAGCAGCACGACCTGCATGCGTGTACTCATTTCGCCGACTTCGTCGAGGAACACGGTGCCGTTGGGCGCCATTTCCAGCAGGCCCGGCTTGTCGCGATAGGCGCCCGTAAACGAGCCGCGCACGTGACCGAACAGCTCCGACTCGAGCAGCGAGTCGGGCAGGCCGGCGCAGTTGACCGTGACGAGCCGTCCCGCCGCGCGGGCGCTCTGCTGGTGGATGAGGCGTGCCACGACCTCCTTGCCTACGCCGGTTTCGCCGGTAATCAACACCTTGGCGCCAGACCGTGCCGCGCATTCGATGTCGGCGAGGATCGTGCGAACCGCCTCGCTTCGACCAAGCAGACGCACTTCCGGGTAGGGCATGACAGACACCAAAGTCCTCCGTTTCCTCTCCCGCGTATCGTAGTCCAATCGCGGCGACAAATGTCAACTAAATACACAAGATAGTCTCATATTGTCATATCAATGGACCTAAAGTTCATTGAATTGATGGTTAATTCTGTGAACTCAACCCCAGCACCGCCGGAACAATGGCGCCCTTGTTTGGCTGTTTGTGGTGCTCGAGTGTCGTTCAGGGTGCACAGGTGTACGGAGTGCACATGGTGAACCGCGTGCTGGCTGGAAAAGTCGGCAGGGCGGCGACCTATCTTCACCAGATGGCGCGTCTTTGAGGGCGTCGATACTGGCAGATGGACCGGTGCCGAGGCGTCTACCATGCCCTAATTGTTGTGTTTAGAAATGGTTACAGGGATCGTTCGGTGTCGGGCCAATCCGGTGGGCACGTTGCTTATCGGAGGTACCCCAGAACTCATGAGACAGAAGACCGACGTCCAACTGATTGGCACGAGCGCCGTCATCCGCGAACTGGGAGCCGAGTTGCTGCGGGTGGCGCGCTGCGATGCCAAGGTGCTCATCACGGGGGAAAGCGGGTCCGGCAAGGAAGTGGTGGCGCGCGCCATTGGCGCCGCGTCGCTGCGTGCCTCCGCGCCATTCGTGCCGGTCAACTGTGCCGGGCTGCCCGAGAACCTCCTCGAGTCGGAGCTGTTCGGTCACGTCAAGGGCAGCTTCACGGGGGCGTATCGTGACAAGCCCGGCAAGCTCGAGATGGCGCGCAATGGCACCATCTTCCTGGACGAGATTGGCGAGATGACGCCGCGCATGCAGGGCCTGCTGCTGCGGTTTCTCGAGACTGGCGAAATCCAGAAGGTCGGCGCCGAACAGGTGGCCATGGCTGCCAACGTTCGCGTGATTGCCGCGACGAACCGCAACCTGCGTGAGCTCATCGCGCAGGGGCTGTTCCGCGAAGATCTGTTCTTCCGTCTCAACGTCATTCAC
>CAZZGM010000057.1:5959-12044 GCA_964653955.1 uncultured Bifidobacteriaceae bacterium
GATCCCGCCGCGATCGCGATCTCGCCGGAGGCCATCGATGCGCTGCGCCAGGCGGCGTGGCCCGGCAACGTCCGCCAGCGCGAGAACGTCGTCGAGCGGCTGCTGGTAACGGCGCGGCGGCCGCAGATTGACGTGGACGATTTGCCGCCCGAGGTCCGTGCGCCGTCGGCGCAGCGACGCCCGGCACGTGAACGCCGCCGCACGGTTGCCGACGATCTGTTCGAGAAGCTGGTCGAAGAGCGGCAGTCGTTCTGGACAGCGGTGTATCCGCTGTACATGAACCGCGAGATTACGAGGGCCAACGTGCGGGACCTCGTGCACAAGGGACTGGCCGAGGCCCGCGGCAACTACCGCATTGTCGCGAAGCTCTTCAACCTCGAGCCGCGCGAGTACAAGCGGTTTCTCAACTTCCTCCGTAAACACGACTGCCAGCTTCCGTTCAAGGAATACCGGCAGTAGTGTCCGGCGCAGGGGCGCGTCAGGCGAGCGCCTGCTCGAGATCCTCGATCAGGTCGTTCACGTCCTCGATGCCGACGGACACGCGGATGAGCCCGTCGCTGATGCCGAGGGCTTCGCGTCGATCCTGCGGCACCGATGCGTGCGTCATCACCGCAGGATGCGAGATGAGGGTTTCCACGCCGCCCAGGCTTTCGGCCAGGGCCATCAGGCGCACGCGGCTCAGCACGCGGCGCGCCGCGTCCATCGAGCCGGTATCGAACGAAATCAGGCCGCCGAATCCGCGCATCTGCCGTGAGGCCAGCGCGTGGTGCGGGTGCGAAGGCAGTCCCGGATAGATGGTCCGCGTCACCTTCGGGTGATCGTTCAGGAACGCCGCCACGCGGGTCGTGTTGGCGTTGGTGCGCTCCATCCGGACGTCCAGCGTCTTCGTCCCGCGCAGCACCAGCCATGCGTCCATCGGGCCGAGGATGGCGCCGGCCGCGTTCTGCACGAAGCGCAGCCACTCCTCGTCATCGTCATGCCGGACGATGACAATGCCGCCAACACTGTCGCTGTGACCGTTCAGGAACTTCGTCGTGCTGTGAACGACGATGTCCGCGCCGAGTACGAGCGGCTGCTGGATGTAGGGACTCGCGAACGTGTTGTCCACCACCACGCGCACGCCGTGGCGGTGCGCGATGTCGCTGGCCGCCGCCAGGTCGGTGATGGAAAGCATGGGGTTGGTGGGCGTCTCGATGAAGAGGTACTTCGTCTTCGGCGTGATCGCCGGAGCAATGGTCTCCAGGTTCGAGGTGTCGACGTAGGTGAAGTCGAGCCCGAACTTGCGGCGTACCCGTTCGAACAACCGGAACGTGCCGCCGTAGGTGTTGTCGCTCACCAGCACGTGATCGCCGGCCTCGAGGCGCGTCAGGATGGCGTCGATGGCGGCCAGGCCCGAGGCAAACGCAAACGCGGCCGTGCCGGCCTCGAGGGCCGCCACGTTGCGCTCGAGCGTCATGCGCGTCGGGTTCTGCGTGCGGCCGTACTCGTACCCCTTGTGCTGGCCGAGACCTTCCTGGACGTAAGTGGACGTCTGGTAGATCGGGGTGATGATGGCGCCGGTCGACGGGTCGGGCTCCTGGCCCGCGTGGATACAGATGGTGCTGAATCGAGCGTGGTCGGTGAGTTTCATGAGGGCAGCGGCTTCCGAAACGGTAACGATACTCTGATATCATTTCGGCGCGCAAACCGCGCTGCAATCCCTCGATTACGCGCCCAATGGCCGTCTCTGCCCGCCCGCTCCTGCCGCCCGGCCCGCCCGACTCGCGCGCTGTCGTGTGGAAGCGCTGGCTGTTGCACACGTTTCCCGGACGTACGCTGCTGGCCGGTCTGGCCATCAAGGCCGGCACGAAGCTCGTGAGCGCGGTAGCTGGCGGGTTGCCGGGTGTGCTCGAACCGCTCGACGTACTCGGCAGCCTGGCGCTGCTGTTCGTGGCGGCCTACGGACTCACGCGCATCTCGTTCTGGGCGCGCCGGCGGCTGCTGTGGCGCGTGCGCCGCAAGCTGATCCTGTCGTACATGTTCGTGGGCGTCGTGCCCGTGCTGCTGGTCATCACGTTTTTCCTGCTGGCCGGACTGTTGCTGTTTTTCAACGTCAGCTCCTATCTGGTGCGGGCGCGTATTACCTCACTCACCGACCAGGCACAGTTCCTCGCACAGACCACCATGGTGGAGTTGCAGCGCAGCCCTACATCCGCCGTTCTGATCGAGACGCTCACGCGGCGCCAGGCCGGCATCGAAACGCGCTACCCGTTCGTGTCCCTGAGCGTCGTGCCGGTGAGCGGGCGCCAGTGTCCGGTGGAGCCGGCGCGTGCCACGCGCGCGCCGCTGTCACTGCCGGCCACCTTGCCCGTGACCGCGGGGCCGTGGGGGCACCTCGACGCGCCCGCCGCGTTGCCGGCGTGGGTGACGTGTGATGGTTTTGCGGGGCTGGTGGCCTACAGCGTGCTGCCAACGGCCGACGATCCGCAGCCGCACACGCGTCTCGTGATGCGCGCGGTCGCGCTGCCCGACGTGCCCGAACCCACCTGGGCGGTGGTGCTCGACATGCCGTTGTCGCGAGTGGTGGAAGAGCGCATCACCGAAGAAACCGGCATCCGCATCGGCGAGGTGACGGCCCTGCCATTCGGGACGCGCGAGAACATCCTGCCCGTGGCCGGCCGCGCGCTCGAGCCCATTCCGCGCGATCCCCTGGGCAGCGACCAGACGTTTTCGCTGACCACGCAGCGCTGGGTGGCCTTCCTCGACTACGTCGACTGGCCGAGTGGCAATACGGCCGGTGCCGCGCTGGCCATGCGCATCAACGCGTGGACCATCTACGATCGTCTGTCGGCCGCGTCGACCAGCGTGATGGGCGAGATGAACTTCGGCCAGCTCCTCCTGGGCGTGCTGGCCGTCGTTGGCGGGCTGTTCCTCGTCATCCAGTGCGTGGCGCTGGTCATTGGCCTGCTGCTGGCGCGACAGATCACCGGCGCGGTGCACGATCTCTTCACGGGCACGCAGCACCTGCGTAATCGCGACTTTGCCCATCCCATTCCGGTACGCGCGCAGGATCAGCTGGGTGAGCTGGCCGACTCGTTCAACGCCATGACCGGCGAGGTGCGGACGCTGCTGGGCGAGGTGGCGGAGAAGGGGCGCATGGAGCAGGAGATGCACGCGGCGCGTGACATCCAGCAGAAGCTGCTGCCGCCGGCGCCCAGGCACATTCCCGGCCTCACGCTGGCGGCATTCTGTGAACCGGCACGTGAAGTGGCCGGTGACTACTACGACTTCCTGCCCATTACCGACACCATGCTGGGCGTGCTCATTGCCGACGTGGCGGGCAAGGGCCTGGCGGCCGGCCTGTACATGGCGCAGCTCAAGGTCATCGTCCAGTCGCTGGCGCGGCTGCATCATGAACCGCGTGAGTTTCTGGTGGCCGTCAACCAGGTCGTGGCCAGGAACCTCGACGCCCGCAGCTTCATCACCATGACCTACGGGGTCATCGACCTCGAGCGGCGCGAGTTCACGTTCGCACGCGCCGGCCACTGCCCGCTCATTCACGTGCCAGTCAACGGGCAGGCAGGGCTGCGGCATGCCCGTGTGCTGGCGCCCGACGGTCTCGTGGTCGGTCTGAACATCGATGACGGGGCGATGTTCGACGGCATGCTCGAGGAATACACGCTGACGCTGGCGTCCGGTGATGTGGTGGTGCTTTTCACCGACGGCATTTCCGAGACCATGAACGAGGCCTTCGACTGTTACGGCGAAGCACGGTTGTCGAAAGTCATCGAGCAGTACGCGCACCTGCCGTTCGATCAGCTGCGTTCCTACATCCTGGCCGAACTGCGGGCGTTCGCGGGTTCCGCGGACCAGCACGACGACATGACCATGATTCTGATGAGAGTGGAATGAGCGATCTCACCGTCATCTTCCGCACGTGGTCCGACATCGAAGCCGATGTCGTCCAGGCGCTGCTCGACAGCCATGGCATCCGTTCGGTGCGCACGGCCGGCGCACCGCCCGGGATGATGCCCTTCACGGTGAGCACGCTCGGCGAAACCCGCGTCTCGGTGCGAGAGGAGGAGGCACAGGAGGCCACGCGTGTCATCGACTCGCATCGCGAGGTGACCGGTATGGGCCTCGTGGTGACGCTGCCGCAGCAGTTCGCGGCGCTCGAAGCGCGGCTGGGCTATCGTTTTCGCGACCGCGGCCTGCTGGAACATGCCCTGACACACCGGTCGAAGGCGCACGAAGATCCGAGCGGCGGCGTGACGGACAACGAGTCGCTGGAGTTCCTCGGTGACGCCGTGCTGGGCCTGGTGGTGGCCGATGCGCTGTTTCGTGCTTTTCCTGGCTACAGCGAAGGGCAGAAGTCGAAGATCAAGGCCAACCTCGTCTCGACGGCTTCACTGGCCGAACTGGCCGGTGCGCTGGGGCTGGGCGAACACATGATTCTCGGCCGCGGTGAAGAAAAAACCGGCGGGCGGCGAAAGCCGGCGCTGCTGGCCGATACGTGCGAGGCACTCATTGCCGCGCTCTATCTCGACGGCGGGCTCGAGGCCGCGTCTGCCTTCCTGCTGCGCGAACTGGGACCACACATTGAAGCGGCCCGTACGCCGGGCTACTTCGGCCGCGATCACAAATCGCGCCTCCAGGCGCAGTTGCAGCAGCTGGGGCGCCCGCTGCCGCCCTACCGGGTGCAGTCCGAAGCGGGCCCCGAACATCGCAAGCTGTTTTCGGTGCAGGTGTTCGTGGCCGATGAACTGCTGGCGCAGGGCGAGGGCCGGACGAAGAAGGAAGCCGAGCAGGAGGCCGCGCGCGCCGCCCTGGAGCGGCTGTCGGCCGCGAGCCTGGGCGACGCGTCGTGAACGCGATCAGTCGATTTCAATGATGCCGACCGCGCGGCGATCGGTGCCGGCGGGTGTCGTGCTGGCCGGTTCCATATCGGGCAGCCGCGCAGCGGCATAGGCCTGTACTTCGCGGGCCACTTCGTCGACGGACGGCGGCATCGGCCGGCCGTGCAGCCGCACCCACAGACGGAGCAGCGGGTCGGCAAAGCTGTACCGCTTCTGCCGTGACACCACCAGGTCGACGTCTTCGAGCCAGGACAGGTAATCCTTGGTCGAGCCTGGCGTGCGCTGCAGGCACTGGGCAATTTCGGTCAGCGTCAGCGGCTCTTCGTCCGCCAGAATCTCGAGGATTGCCTTCAGCGCACCGTATCCACGCGCGCGATGCAGCCGGAGTTCGTAGCGATAGCCACACCAGGCCGTCAGGGCCCCGTCGGTCGTGAGCAACGCGGTGAGCGCACTGATGGGATCGCCGCCGCGCGTGCTCATCGCCACCGCGGCATCGCCGACGGCGCGAACGTAGGCCGCGCGGCCATCGGTGAGTGACTGGATGACACGTCCAAGAAACTCGCGATCCTCGGCGGATACCTCGCCCATGGGAGGCAGCATGGCCGTCACCTCGCCCGGCGACAGGGCGGGGAGGTGAATGACCTCGAATCGCGAACCCGCATCACGCAGCAGGCGATGGGCGCGGGCCACATAGCGGCTGGTGAGCACGAACCGGTTGCCGCTGGCCGCCAATCCGTCGATGAGCTCGCGCTGCACGTGCCGCAGTCCCGGGAAACTTTCGAACGTGCGCAATTCCAGCACTTCGTCGAGCAGGAACGTGGCCGGACGGTCGGCCGCCGGGCGTGTCAGCAGGCGCAGCGTGCGGTCGAAGGCCTCGCGCGCCGAGGTCGGCGCCGGGCCGGCGGGCGGCTGCGGGAACGGACAGACCGCCGACACCGCGCGGTTGAACCGCTCGGGTGTGCTGGCCGAACGTTCGACGTCGATGTACTGGCAGTTCGACCGTCCGAGCCGATCGGCCAGCGCATGCAGCAGCGTCGTGCGGCCAGAGCCGCATGCGCCCAGCACGACCGGAATGCGTGGCGGCGTGGCCTCCAGGGCCGCCAGCACGCGCCGTTCGAGTCCCTCGTGTGGTGCCATCATGCCCGCGCCTGCTCCAGCATGGGAATCTGCACTCCCCGTTCACGTGCGGTCTGGATGGCTTCCGGATATCCCGCATCGGCATGCCGCATGACGCCGGTGCCGGGATCGCA
>CAZZGM010000058.1:0-8594 GCA_964653955.1 uncultured Bifidobacteriaceae bacterium
ATCATGTGGTTGGCACGGCCTCGCCGTCGGGCGACTGGTCCGCGATTCTCGCCAGTGACGTCGACGCCATTGTCGCGGCCGGCGGCGACGGTACGGTGGCATCGGTGGCGCGCCACATGATGGACGGCCCCATTCCGCTGCTCGTGCTGCCGACGGGCACGGCCAACAACATTGCCGCCAGCCTCGGGCTGCCTGAGGATCTCGCGACGCTTGTACAGAGCTGGGAACACGCCCGCCGGCGGCCGCTCGATCTGGCCATGGCCACTGGTCCCTGGGGCGAACGCATCATGGTGGAAAGCGTTGGCGGCGGACTGGTCACGCACGGCATCGTGGTGATGGAGCGTCACAAGATGGCGGACTCGTGCCGCGAAATCGCACTGGCGCGCGCGCTCGATTCTTATGACGAAGTCCTGCGCGTGCTCGAACCTGTCCGGTGGGACCTTCGACTCGACGGTGAACCCGTGTCAGGCGACTTCCTGTGTGTCGAGGTGCTCAACATGGGTAACGTCGGACCGCGCATCGTCCCGACACCACAAGCCGACTGGTCCGACGGTCAGCTCAGTGTGGCCATGGCGGAGCCGTCCCATCGCCAGGCCATCGCGGACTACTTCGCCGCCCGCCGCAACGGCGACAACGTCACGCTGGATCTTCCCGTGCGCCACGCGCGCGTCGTGGAAATTCTCCGCGGCGATCGCCTGCATGTAGATGATGACGTCTTTGGTGAACCGTCGGGGCCCGGTGTGACCGTACGTATCGCTCCGGCAGCGCTGGACGTGCTGGTGTAGGCGCGGCTTCGTCAGGGTACGGGCAGCCTGTCGGCCGCCAGCTTCACGGCCGCGCGCAGGTCTTCTTCTGCCGGTGTCCACGCACTACCGTCTTCGCCTGGCAGTTCGTGCTGCACGAACGCCACGCGGTCGGTGACGCTGAGAGCCGCC
The DNA here is from genome assembly GCA_964653955.1 of uncultured Bifidobacteriaceae bacterium. Lineage (GTDB taxonomy): Bacteria > Acidobacteriota > Vicinamibacteria > Vicinamibacterales > UBA2999 > VFZN01. Next base: position 936 of record CAZZGM010000058.1, read on the forward strand.
ACGCGAATCCGCACTTCCTGTCTTCGGCTCTGCCCCGGCCTGAGGTTGCGGATGGGCGGCAGCGGCTGGATGGCAATCACCGAACTATCGCTGCGGACGACAACCGCGGCAAGCGTGTAGCTGGCAATCGGCGCGTCCGATCGATTTTTCGCCAGCACCGCGAACGCCGGCGGCGGCAGCGGCTGGCGCACGTCCTCGACCCCCTCGAACGCCAGCGGCCCCTCCGGGCTGAGATCCACGGCAAACACACGCCAGCTCTGGCCCCGTATCTCTCCGGCGCGCAGCATGGGGTCGCCGATCTGTGCCGCTGCCATGGGCGGGATGATCAGACCCGACGCGAAAGCAACGACGAGCACGAGCGGAAGGCGGCGGAGCATCACATTTCCTCCTTCGGTGCAGCCGGGGGCCGTCTGGCGCACAATACTGCCACAGACGCCATGGCTATTCGAATCGTGCAGCTCGGCACCCCGCGCGCAAGAGGCGAAGGTCTCCGCATCGGCACCGTCCGCCGCCCGCCGAGAGGCGTGCCGAAGACAGAGTTTGCCTCGCGCGACTTCTACGACACGTGGCTGCCCGAGCTGTCACCATCCGATGCGCTGGTGAAGCTGGCGCTGCAGGCGCAACACAGCGGCGACCAACACGCGTGGCACACCTTCGACAAACGGTTCCGAGCCGAGCTGGCACGGCCCGAGGCATCACGCCTGCTCGATCTGCTGACCGCACTCTCGCATCAGACGAATCTCGCCATCGGCTGCTACTGCAAGGATGAGTCGATGTGCCACCGCTCCATCCTCAGGGCGGTGCTGGCCACCCGCGGTGCCGCGATTACCGGCTGATCAGACCTTCCGATTGACGGACTGATTCGGTCGGATATAGATTCTGAGAATCGGTCTCATTTTCGCGGAAGGATACGGACGCAAGCTATTGGCGGCAAGATCCACTTCGACGGACGGTCTGGCGACACCAGCGGCAACGCGGTCGTGGCCGGCGGCACGCGCCGTGTGCAGGCGTCGCTCTTCGCCAGCTACGCGGGCGGCCACGAAATGCGCAACCGCGGCTCGCGCGCCACGGAAGACGCCACCCGCACGAAGCCCAATCCGCAGGATCGCCAGGGCGTGCAGGCGCTCGGCAAGGTCACGTTCGCGCTTGGCGCCGGCAATCTCCTCCGCGGTTCGGTGGAGTACGCCGACACCGAGGTCGACACCATTGCCTACTCGTCGCGCAGCCTCGTCGTCCAGGGTCCCATTGTCACGGACGTCTCGGACGTGCGCTCGAACGACACCATGCACCGCATCCGCGTGTCGGTGGATCAGGCCATCGACAACCGCGCCGGCATGAACCACTGGGCGTGGAGTCTCTACGCGCAGAACAGCGATACCGGTCAGGTGGTGGACGAGGTGCGCACCACCGCCGGCATCGGTCCTTCGACCACGCTGCTGCGCAGCGGCACGCTGGACTACGAACAGCGCACGCTTGGCGGCAGCCTCCAGGCGCGCAAGCGGCTCACGCCGGGCGGCCGGGCCGTGCTGCTGACGATGGGCGGCACCCACAAGCGCGATGTCTTCGACATGATCCGCGATCGCGTGGACGTCAACGCTTCCACCGGCGCCATCGTTCCGGCCACCGGCATCATCCTGCCCTCCAAGTACTTCCCGAAGAGCATCGTCGACGAAAGCGGCGCGTATCTGCAGGGTGAAGTGGCGTTCGGGCCCCTGACGCTGATTCCCGGACTGCGCTACGACCGCTTCAAGCTGGATGCGGGCGAGGCCGACCGCGTCTACATCGACAACGACAATCCAATAGCCGCCGACTTTTCCGCGGACCGGGTGTCGGCGCGCGTCGGAGCCACGATGCGCGTGAACCAGCTCGTGAGCCTGCACGCGCAGTACGCCGGGGGGTTCCGCGCACCGCCCTACAACGCGGTCAACAGCGGCTTCACCAACCTGGCGGGCGGCTACGCCTGGTGTCCCTGTCGTATGGTTGGTGAAAAGGAGGCAACTGATGGTCCGGAGCACACTGTTCCGCTCGTTCGTCTGCGCAGCGTTTACCGCACTCGTCGTGTCGTTCGTGTCGTGGGCCCAGGGGCCCGCCGCGGCCGCAGACGAAAAGGGGGAGGCGGGGCGCGGACAGGTGCCGGCTGCCACGGCGTTCCGGACGCCGCTGCCGGAAGGAACCTCGTCGTTTGGGGCGGCGGTGAGCGACGGTTGGCTGTACGTGTACGGAGGCCACGTCGTACGCACGCACTCCTACTCCACCGAGTCGATGTCGGGACGATTCCATCGCCTGGCACTCGACGGCGGCACCTCATGGGAAACACTGCCCGAAGGGCCAAAGCTCCAGGGTATGAATCTCGTAGCCCACAAGGGCGCCATCTACAGGGTTGGCGGAATGGAGGCACGCAACGCTCCTGGCGCGCGCCAGGATCTGCACTCGGTGGCTGACGTGGCCCGCTTCGATCCGGCACGCGGCACCTGGGACGCTCTCCCGCCGCTGCCGACACCGCGCTCGTCGCACGACGTGGTGGCCGTAGGCGACAAGCTGTTCGTGATGGGCGGCTGGAACATGGGCGGTGGATCGTCTGCCGCCTGGGCCGACACGATGGACATCCTGGATCTCTCCACAGCGACGCCGACCTGGACGAGCGTGCCACAGCCCTTCGAGCGGCGCGCGCTCATTGCCACCGTGGCTGACAACCGCATCTACATACTGGGCGGCATCGACAGCGAAGACAGTGTGCAGCTGGCCGTCAACGTCTTCGACCTCCAGCAGATGACCTGGTCCGAAGGACCGGCGCTGCCGGGCACGCAGATGAACGGCTTCAGCCCGGCGGCCTGCACGCTCGACGGCCGCGTGTATGTGAGCGTGGGCGATGGCACGCTGCACCGCCTCAACGCCGCGAAGGATGGCTGGGAACAGGTGGGCACCAACACGCCGCGCATCGTCCACCGGATGGTGCCGGACGGGCCGCGGATGCTCATTCTCGGTGGTGCCGCCAGCGGCAAGAACCTCGACGTCATCGAGGTCGCAACGCCCGGAACGTAGCGCGCTGATTCGCCAGGCGCCGGCGCGCGCTCGAGGCGATGGCGCGGCTAGGGCACCGGACGGCCGTTGGCGCCGAGCACGGCCACGTCGATGTAGTACAGCTCCGTGGCGACCTTGAAGTCGCCGGGAGCGCGCGTGTTGGGCATCACCTGCCAATCACGCGTCGGACGAATCACCTGCCAGGCGGCAGGGTCGCCGACGCGGACAGGCAGGTCGAAGCCCGTCTCTTCGGCCCGCCACCGGTAAGCCACGGTGGCGGCCGCTTCGTCGAACGTCAACTCGAGCACGGGCAGCGGCGCGCGCCGCAGGTACTGGTTGAAGATCGGCGTGAGGTCCTGCTTCAACTCGGCATTGATGAACCGGACGAGATCCTCCGTCAGGATGTTTCGGTATTTGAACTCACCGTAGACGCTACGGACAAGGTTCCACCACCGGGTGTCGTCATCGACGACGCTTCGCAGTGTGTGCAGGAAGAGCGCGCACTTGAAGTACATGTCCTGCGTTGGCGTGCGGTGGATGCCGCGCTGCGTGATCACCGGCTCACGGTTACCCACCTTCGACTTGTAGCCGTTCACGTATTTCAGCGCATCTTCATAGCCGAAGAGCGCCTCCACGTAGACACCTTCGAGGTAGGTGGTCCAGCCTTCCTGAATCCACATGTCCGACACGTCGGCGGCCGAGACGGCGTTGCCGAACCACTCGTGCGCGCTCTCGTGGATGATGATGAAGTCGAACTTGAGGCTGACGCCCACGCCGGTCCAGTCGCGCTCGAGGTAGCCGTTGGCAAACCGGTTGCCGTAGGTGACCGCGCTCTGGTGCTCCATCCCGGCGTACGGCACTTCGATCAGCTTGTAGCCATCCTCGGGAAAAGGGTACGGCCCGACGTAACGCTCGAAGGCCTCGAGCATCGGGCGCACCTGCGCGAACTGGACGCGCGCCTTCTCCAGGTTTTCGGGCAGGACGAAGTAGTCCAGCGGCAAATCGCCATGGCGTTCCGAAAACTGGACGTAGTGTCCGATGTTCAGCGAGACGTTGTAGGAGTTGATGGGGTGATGCACGCGCCAGTCCCAGCGCGTGTAGCCGTCGCCGAGATCGGTCTTGCCCATGAAGCGGCCGTTCGACACGTCCATCAGCTCGTTGGGCACGGCCACGCGAATGTCCATGCCATTGTCGGGTTCGTCGCGCCACTGGTCCTTGCTGGGCCACCAGATGCTCGAGCCCTCGCCTTCATTCGCCGTGTTGATCCAGTGGCGCCCGGCGGGATCCTTGCGGAAAGCGAGGCCGCCAAAGCGGCCCTGCTCCACGGGACTCCCCGAAAAACGGATGTCGATGGCGTGTTCCGTGCCGGCGCTTAGCGTCTGGGGGAAGTCTACGTAGAGCGTGTGGACGTCGCGCTCGTACTCGAGCGGCGCGCCGTTCATGCTGATGCCGTCTACCTGAAGGGTGTCGTACAGCTCCAGCTGGATGCGCGTGTCCTCGCTCAGCATCCTGAAGCGGACCGTATTGTTGCCACTGATGAACTTCCGGTCCGGGTCCACCCGCACGTCCAGCACGTAATGCAGCAGATCGTTGTTGGCGCGATAGCGCCCGTATTCGCCGCGCCGGAGATCCGCGGCAGACGGTGCCCTGAGCGTGGACGGAGGTTCGGGTGCCGGCGAGGCACCGGTGCCGGTCTGGGCACCGGCCGGCATCGCCACCACCACGGACAGAAGCAACAGAAATGCCGGGGCTGCACGCATGGCGGACATCTTATCCCTCAGTTCGCCTGCTCCGGGATTGAGCCAGACGGCCACGGGACCATGGAGCATGCGCTTATAATCCCTGCCGAACCATAATCATTGGTTTTAATCCATGGACCTTGCCGAACTGCACGTGTTTCTGACGGTGGCCTCCGAACGCAGCTTCTCGAAGGCTGCCAGGCGCCTGCACCGGACACAGCCAGCCGTGAGCCAGGCCATTCGCCGGCTGGAAGATGAACTGGGCGATCGCCTCTCGACCGATCGGCCAAGGACGGCCGGCTCACCGATGCGGGGCGCGTGCTGCTCGACTACGCGCAGCGCCTGATGCGGCTGGCCGAGGAGGCCGACAATGCCGTGCGCGAGGTGCGGGACCTGCAGCGCGGGCGCGTGCTGATTGGCGCCAACGAAGCGGCGGTCCACATGGCCCTGCCGGTCGTGCAGCGCTTCCGCGCGCTGCACCCGCACGTGCAGGTCGACATCCGTCGCGTGCCGTCACGCCAGATTGGCGAAGAAGTGCTGCAGCGCAGTCTCGACCTTGGCGTGCTCAGTTTCACGCCCGCGGAAACCGGCCTGGCCTCCGTGGTCATCGGAGACGATGAGCTGGTGATGCTGACGGCGCCGCGCCACCCGCTCGCCCGGCGGAAACAGGTGACCATGACGGAGTTCGCGCGGCAGGACGTCATTGCGCACAACGAAGCCTCACCCGCGCGCGAGCGTGTGCTGCGGCTGTTCGAGCAGCATCACGAGCAGTTGAACATCAAACTGGCGCTACCGAGTCTCGACGGCATCAAGCGGGCGGTGCAGATGAATATTGGCGTGGCGCTGCTGCCGCGGCGATGCGCACTCGCGGAAATTTCGTCCGGACATCTGGCCGCCGTGCCCGTGGCGCAGGTCCGTCTCCCCAGGCACGTCCGCCTCGTGTATCCGGAGCACGCGCAGCTTTCGCATGCCGCGCAGGCGTTCGTGGACGCCGCGCGTGCGTTGGAACAGCCGGCACCGGCAGCGCGCCGAAAAGGCTGACTCTTCAAACACTCAGGTGGCCGGCGAAGCCGTCGGACCCGGCGCACATCCGGCGCCCGGACCCGACGTTGGTGCCGGGCAGCGGCGCGTTGGTGTCGATGGCGTTGAACAGGTTGTAGCCGAGCGTGCGGACGCCGTCCACGCTGAGCGCACGGTCGACAACGCCATCCTCGAACCCAAGCCGGTGCGCCGGCCGCGGCCGACGACTTACGCCGGAGGTGAATCAGAAGCGGTACGCACGCTGATCGCGGCCTGCGTTCGGGCCTCGTCGGCACACCAGAGCACGTGCTGGAACAGGTGCTGGCGTTCGAGGACGCCGGCGTCGACCTGCTGCTTCTCCAGTGCAGTCCGCAACTCGAAGAGATGGAGCGGTTCGGCCGTCAGGTCATTGCGCCGTACCGCGCACTCTCCAGGCAGCAGCCGTCAACGGCATCGCCCGGCCTGCCGGGCAGCCTGTCCGAGGGCGTGCGGGGATGGTGACGTCGCCGATCGATCCCGGCGTCCTGTAACGCCCGCGTTGCGCGAGCCGGCCATGCCGGTCACGACCTCCGACTCGTCGCGGGCGTCCGCTGACATGCCCACGGCCACTCGATACCGCGTGCGTTTCTATCGTCCTCCCGGCGGCGCGGTTGCCTGCGGCAGCGGCTTGCGCGGCAGCAGTTGTTCGCGGTTGGCGGTGTGATAGACGAACGCCGCGGTGATGACGGCGTTCTTCATCAAATCGGCCGGCACCAGCTGATCGTAAACGTCGAGGTTCGAGTGATGCGTGCGGCTGGAGTACTGCACGGGATCCTGAATGAACTGGAACCCCGGCAGTCCGATGGCATTGAACGACAGGTGATCGGTGCCGCCCGTATTACGGATGGTGAGATGCGTCATGCCGAGATTGGCAAACGGCTCCATCCACGCCCTGAAGATGGGCGCAACCGCCTCGTTGCCCTGCAGGTAAACACCACGATACTGGCCGGTGCCGTTGTCCATGTTGAAGTAGCCGGCCAGCTTCGCATGTTCGGGCTTGAGCTTCATGTCGGCGGGGTCGGCAAAGTGGTTACGCACGTACATTCGCGAGCCAATGAGTCCCTGCTCTTCACCGGTCCAGAGCGCCATGCGGACCGTGCGGCGCAGGCGCACGCCCGACTGCTTGAGAATGCGCATCGCCTCGAGCATGACTGCTGAACCCGAGGCATTGTCGACGCTGCCCGTACCCGTGTGCCACGAATCGAAGTGGGCACCAAGCATGACGATTTCGTCGGCCTTGTCAGTACCGGGGATCTCCGCGACGATGTTGAACATGTCGAGGTCGGCGTCGTGGAACGTGTTGCGCACATCGACCTCGAGCGTCACGCTCTGGTCACGCGCGAGCAGCCGCGCAATGCGGTTGTAATGTTCGGTGGCCACGGCCAGTTGTGGCGGCACCGGTGGGTCCTTGGGATTACGCGACCCGCCGCTGGCAACGAGCAGGCTGCCGCTGTCTCCACGCCCGTTGGCGGGCTCGAGTACGGCTACGGCTCCCTCTGCAATCAGGAAGGCGTGACGTTTGGCCACGAACGCCGCCGCGGCACCAAACCCGGCCGGCGGCCCCTGCGGCGGCGCGACCGGCTGCGCCTCCATATCCTTCAGATCCGTGTCGGTGAACCGGCGCGCCGGCGGCTCGAACATCGGCGTCACGTCGCGCGCATTCTGTAACAGCACGATCCGTCCCTTGAGCCGGCCACGGAACTTGTCGAAGTCGGCTTCGGCGGCCATCGGCGCAAGTACGGCGTCCGCCGTGACGGCCCCGCTGGTGCCCGGCGTCCAGGCCCGTGAATAGGCCAGCACCGTCCTGCATGTCGTCAAACCAACGCCGTGGCCGGTGCTG
>CAZZGM010000058.1:8604-12006 GCA_964653955.1 uncultured Bifidobacteriaceae bacterium
CGACATGCAGGACGGTGCGTTCGTTGCTCCAGCCGCGGCCGAACTCGCTGTTGGCGCCCCACGGTTCCTGGGCGACGTTGCTCATGCCCCATTCGGTCAGTTTCCGGACCGTCCAGTCCGCGGCGGCGCGCATCTGCGGCGAGTTCGTGAGCCGCGGTCCATGAACCTCGGTCAGCCACCACGCCGTGTCCATGACCTGCGAACGTTCGAGTCCTTCGGCCTTGATGCGCGTAATCGCATCCAGATCCACGGATTCGCTCGGCTGCGCCGCGGTCCACACGGTGGTGAGCGCCACGACGGCCGCCACGAGCGTCACGGTTGTTCTTGTCGTCTGCTTCACGGGGCCTCCCTGACGTGCAGGAAAAATGCGAGTCTACAACAGCGATACGTCCGCGTTACGCGCCGTACTGGTCCCGGTACGCGTGCATGGCCGCAAGCGTCTCGGCCGGTGTCTCCCTCGCCTCCAGATAGGCAATCACGTCGGCAAACGTCGCAATGCTGCAGACAGGCACGCCGCTGGCGGTCAGTGCCTGCACGGCGGACTGCGAACCATTGGCGTCGCGTTCCTGGCGGTCGAGCGCAATGGCCAGTCCGGCCGGCGTGGCCCCCGCCTCCCGAATCAGTTCCAGCGATTCACGCACCGCTGTCCCCGCCGTCATCACATCGTCCACGACCAGCACGCGTCCGGTGAGCGGAGCGCCGATGATCACTCCTCCTTCACCGTGAGCCTTGGCTTCCTTGCGGTTGTAGGCAAACGGGCAATCGCGGCCACGTTCGGCGAGCGCCACCGAAACAGCGGTCACGAGAGGAATACCTTTGTACGCCGGACCGAAGAGCATGTCGAAGCTCACCGGCGATTCGAGCAGGCGATCGGCGTACAAGCCGGCCAGCGTCCGCATGGCGGCTCCGGAACTGATGGCGCCGAGATTGAAAAAGTAGGGACTGACACGGCCCGACTTGAGCGTGAAGGAGCCCAGTCGAAGAACGCCGCTGGCAAATGCCAGGTCCAGGAATGCATTGACGGTTGAAGTCATCGAAAAGTTACCGCCGCATATGTTACCGGCTCTCGCCGCCGGCGCCGCACGAGTTTCCATCATCGTGATGGACGCGCAACGGGCGCGTCACTTCGCGCAGCCATACTCCTGCCAGCTATGGTCCGTGACGGAAGGATGGCTCAATGAAACTCGACACGCACGTGCACACGCGGCATTCCGGTTACAGCACCATTCGCCCGCTCCGGCGGGTGGTCCGCGAGTCGTACAACACGCCCGAGGACATCTGCCGCCTCACCCGCTCGCGCGGCATGGATCTGGTCACGATTACCGACCACGACACCATCAGCGGCGCTCTCGAAGTGGCACACCGGCCCGACGTCATTGTCGGCTGCGAAGTCACTGCGCATTTTCCCGGCGACACGGTGGCCGTTCACCTCAACATGCTCGGCCTCACGCCGGACACGTTTGCCGAAGTGGACCGCCTGCGCGTGGACGTACGCGACCTGCTGTCCTACACCCAGAGTGAGCGAATCTTCACGTCGCTCAACCACGTCGGTTCCACCGTGGCCGGACGTCTCACCGCGGGACATGTGGCGGCCATCCTGCCGTGGGTGAACGCCATCGAGGTCATCAACGGGTCGAGACTGCCGGTGCAGAACCGCACGGCGGCGTGCCTGGCCGCAGCCACCGACAAGCCGGGCATCGCCGGCAGCGACGCGCATCACCGCCGCGGCGTCGGCCAGACATGGACAGAGGTACCGGGCGCACGGACGCGCGAGGAATTTCTGGCCGGGCTGTGGGCCGGACGTGTCAACACGGGTGGACGCCACGGCAACTTCTTCACCATGGCCGAGGACATCGTCCGCTTCTCGGGCTCCTTCTACGCCGAACAGTTCACCGCCATGGCACGGCGTCCCCTGTCGTGGCAGACGCAGGCCTGGTGGTGGGGTGGCGTGCTGGGACTGCCGCTGATACCGGTGGCGTTTGCCGGCGCCTACCTGCACTTCCTGTCGGAAGAACGTTTCAACCGGGACCTCCTGTTCGATCTCGTCGCACGGCCCACTCGTACCATCCGCGCCGTTCCCGAACTGGCTGCGTAGAGGCTCAACGACACCATCATCGGCCGCTCAAGCCAGCCATGCGTGTTGCCGTCTTCACGGACAACGACTTCGACAAGGTCAACGGCGTCACCACCACGCTGATGGCGCTGCTGCGGTCCGCGCCGGCGGACGTGACGCCGCGCATCTATACCGCCTCGACGCTGCCGGTCGATCAACCAGACTATCTGTCGCTGGCGGCACGCGGTATCCCCATTCCGTTCTACCGTGAGATGAAGATGTACTGGCCACGATGGCGTGAACTGATGCGCCGCGTGAGACTCGACAAGGTGGACGTCCTGCACCTCACCACGCCAGGACCACTTGGCATCGCGGCACTGCGCGTGGCACGCGCGACGGGTCTGCCGCTGGTGGGTTCGTTCCACACCGACCTCGAAGCCTATGCCGAAACACTGAGCGGATCCCGCCACGCGGGCCACCTGATGGGCCGGTACCTCCACTGGCTCTACGAACACTGTGAAACGGTACTCGTGCCGTCCGACGCCACGCGCGATCTCCTGATGGCCCGCGGCATGAAGGCCACGCGGTTCGACGTGTGGGCACGCGGCGTGGATACGGACCTGTTCCACCCCGCCCGCCGTTCCAGTGCCTTGCGCGCCGCCTGGCGGGTTTCCGACAGGCGGCCGGCGCTTCTCTACGTCGGCCGGATCTCGCGCGAAAAGGGACTGCTGCGTCTGCCGGACATCAGCCGCGCCCTGCATCAGGCCGGGCTCGATCACCGCCTGGTGTTTGCCGGCGACGGCCCGTTGCGCCGCGAACTGGAATCGGAGTGCCCCGACGCCGTGTTCCTGGGTTCCCTCGGCCGCGAACGTGTTGCCGAAGCGTTTGCCTCGGCCGACCTCTTCGTGTTTCCCAGCGACACCGACACCGCCGGCAACGTCGTGCTCGAAGCGCAGGCCGCCGGTCTCCCCGTCATTGTCTCGGACCGTGGTGGCCCGCGTGAACAGATGGTGCCCGAAGTGAGTGGCATCGTCTGCGATGGCGTCGACACCTGGCCCGAGGCCATTGGTTCGCTGCTGCGCGATGTCCCGTTGAGGAAAACGATGGCGCGTGCCGCACGGGAGTATGCCGCCAGCCGCGGCTGGAGCGCCTCATTTGCGCCTCTCTTTGCCGCCTATCGCCGTGCGTCACTCTCCCGGCCGCACGCGCACGGCATCGGCCGCGCCGACCCATGCCGTACGTAGTGCCAGAGCGCCCGTGACCAGCGTGAACCCCGCTGCCTTTGCCATGGCGCCTCGGCCGGCGTGGCGTGTTTTACGGCAACCGTTTCGGTGTCGATACCCCATGGT
>CAZZGM010000059.1:0-11974 GCA_964653955.1 uncultured Bifidobacteriaceae bacterium
CAACAAGGTGGCCTGGACCGAGCCGGTGCCGAAGAACCACTGGACCACCAACGTGCTGCTGGTGGCCATCCTGGCGCTGTTCGTGGCGGTGGGTGTGCAGGAAGCCATGGGCGCATTGCGCTGACCCCGCATTACAATCCGCCCATGCGACTTGCTCCACTTGCCGTCGTTCTTTCTCTCGTGACCTCGGTCCCCGCCGCCGGCCAGTCCGGTCCGACGGTGCCGCCGCCCGATCCGCAGCCGGATGTCACGGCCCTGATCTCCAGGCTGAGCCTCGAGCAGTACAAGGCCACCATCAAGGGGCTCACCCAGTTTGGTGACCGCCGCCAGGGCACCGAGCGCAACCGCAAGGCGGTTGACTGGATCGAAGCCCAGCTGAAGAGTTATGGGTGCGAAACCGGGCGTATCCAGTACGTCTACAACCCGCCCCAGCCGGCGCCGCGCCCGGCCGGCGCGCCCCCGGCGGCCGGTCAGGCGGCACCGCAACCGAACACCGTGCCGCGTATTTCGGGCGGAGGCCGGCCACGTGGCAACCGCGCACCCACCGGTGTCAACACCGACCCGCTGAAGCAGCCGGACGAACGCCTGCGCGCGCTCAACGAGGAACCCACCACGCCGGGACCGCGTGAGCAGGTGTATTGCACGAAGATCGGCTCCAGGTTTCCCAACGAGATGTACATCGTCGGTGGGCACATGGACGGCCATGGCTGGGGCGAAGCCGCCAACGACAACGGCTCCGGCACGGCGCTCGTGATGGAACTGGCCCGCGTTTTCAGCATGCCCGACGTCGTGACCGAGCGCAGCATCCGCTTCGTCCTGTGGAACAACGAAGAAACAGGCCTCAACGGCGCGCGCGCCTACGTGGAACAGCGCCACGCCCTCCAGGGTCAGGAGGATCCGGCGGGGTCGGGCCGGTATCCCGAACCGAAATGGCTCGGGATGATCCAGCACGACATGATGATGTGGGATCACGGTATGCCGCGGGCCGATGGCACACTCAATCCGGAGCAGCGCCCCGAGGCGGACGTGAACATCGAATTCCAGTCCACGGCCAAGTTCGCGGATGATGCCATGAAGCTGGCGTTTTTTTTCCACCGCGCCAACGAGCTTTATGCCACGGACTACCCCGCGCAGGTGGGTCCGCACATGACCAACACCGACTCGACCCCGTTCATGGATCTCGTGCCGGCCATCAGCCTTCGCGAAAACGAACGCGGTGTGCACACGGGGGCTGGCTGGAACCCCCACTGGCATCAGCCCACCGATGTTTTTGCCACCTACTCGGACAAGGATTTTCGTCTGGGCCTGAACGCCGCGCAGACGACGGGTGGGGCCGTGGCGGAACTGGTAGGAATGACGCTCCGCAAGTAACCGCGCTCGAAGTCTCGCCGAAGCGAGACTTTTGGGGCGAAGTCTGATGCAGATCACCCGGGCGGCGTCGTGTTCGTCCGGGTGCTTCCACCCTCCCTCATCCCGCGCAACTCGTTGACTCTGTAACATCTAGACGACATCGGCCGCTGCAAGGCATGGGCTGGCGATGGGTTTGCACAAACCCGGATGCCGAGCCTTATGTCCGAGATGGGATACGCGGCTACCGCGCCGATAACCCTTCCGTTCGATACCCCTGCGTATGAGGGCATCGACGGACTGATTGGTCACACACCGCTCTTCTGCCGCGTTCGCGAGCAGGCATTGCGCGCGAGCGACGCCGATGGCGCCGTGCTGCTGGTCGGCGAACCCGGTACGGGGAAGTCGCACCTGGCGCAGGCCATCCACGCCCGCAGCCAGCGCGCCGATGCGCTCCTGGCCGTGCTGTCGTGCCGCCGCCTGCCCGAGGCCGCCTTCGAGGTGGAACTCGTGGGCTGCGTCAAGGGCGCGGTCGTTGGCGCATCTTCCGATCGAAACGGCCTGCTGGACGCCGCGCACGGTGGCACGGTGATCATCGAGGACGTGGAGGAAATGTCCCTCCATTCCCAGGAGCTGCTACTGCGTTATTTCGAAACCGGCGAGGTCCACGCGCTTGGCGCGAGAAGCCCGGGCACGCCCTCCGATGTGCGCATCGTGGCCACGGCGCGTGTCCCGCTGGCCGAGCGTGTGGCAGCCGGCGCGTTCAGGGACGACCTGCGGGCGGCACTGGCCGAGCACGAGGTGACGCTTCCCGCGCTGCGTGAGCGGCGCCAGGACATCCCGGTGTTGGCCGATTATTTTGCGCGCGCCGCATGTCAGCGGCGGGGCCTGCCCGTCACCATGTTTTCGGCCGATGCGCATCAGGCGCTGTCGGCCTATTCGTGGCCGGGGAACGTCGCGGAGCTGCGCCGTGTCGTCGATCGGCTGGCCGTTGTGGCCGGCGGTGCGGAAATCGGTGCTCACCTGCTGCCGGTTGGCATCCGGCCGCGCGACGCCCGGCGGCCCCGCCAGGATCAGCCACTGACGACTGCGGAAGACCTCTACCAGCAGCTCGTGGCGGGACAGAGCTTCTGGTCGTGTGTGTATCCGCTGTTCATGAATCGCGAAATCACGCGCGACGATCTCCGTGAAGTGGTGCGCCGCGGGTTGGCAGTGGTCGAGGGCGAAGTGCAGTTGCTGCTGCGGCTGTTCAACATGCCGGTTGGCGACCAGAAGCGGTTTCTGACGTTCCTGAGGAAGTACGACTGCCATTTGTCGCTATAGAAGACGAGAGAGCTGGTTCGCGGCTTCGTGATCCTGATTCACGAAATAAAGTCTGGCGAAAGGAAGACTTCGGTTTGGCGTCGTCCGTGCGCAACATTCGCGCAAGTAACTGCGTATTCACGGCTTGACGCGATTTTTGCACGCTAAAACGAGACGGCGAACAATTTGCACTATCTGGCGGCAGTGCTGGCTTACGCCGGTGTTCGAGGTTCAAGAAAATCATGCTTCGCGTACGCGGATTCTTCGTTGCTCTCATGGCTTTCGTCGTCGTGCTCGTGCCTTCGCTGACGCCGGTTCTGGCGTTTTTGGAGGATGAGGCGCGGATGGCGGATGTGGTGCCGGGAGTTCCGGAGGGTTTTGTTCTTGGAGAGCCCTCTGTCGTGCTGTTGATTGGTGTGGCACTGCTCGTGGCCGCCCAGCTCACCAAGAAGCCCGTTCGTTCGTAACGTCCGGCCGCCCGGCAACGGGCGGACCGGGTCATTTGAAAGCGGAAGTTTGTCATGCTGTCCCCCCTTGCTGACGTCGGTGCCTGGGTCGTTGGCGTTGTCGATCGGATGTCCGAACCCGTCACGCTGCTGGCTATTGGTGTGGTGCTCATAACGTTGAGCGTGATCGTGCGCCTGCGCCCGGCGAGTGCCGTGCGTTCGGCCTCCCCCGCTTCTCACGTCCACGCGTCGCCGCTGTCGGCCAGGCGCGTGTCGACGGCGTCGGGCACTCTGATTGCGGCGACCAACCAGCGCGGCTGAGTCATAGTCCGGGCCGCTGCCCGATAAAAGTCTCCCGATACGAAACCATCCCGCCCCGATCGAGCCGTGCCTCCCCCCGGCTCGATCACCTCAACTCATTGACAGGCTGATAGTTATCTGGTCTTATCCGGCCGCCGGCGGCCGGGAAGACTCTTTGCTCCCATGGCCGCCCGGGCGCTCGACGTGTCCCTCCCGCCCGGTCAGCCTGTGACCGAGGGGGCGAAGCCATGCCGCAGTTACGATGTGGGTTCCCAGACGTTGACTATCGACCATATTGCCATTGCCGTTCGGTCGGTGGACGCTGCCGCCGAGCGGCTCTGTCGTCTCACCGGCTACAGCCCACGAACATCGAAAGTCACGAACACGAGACAGCAGGTCACGGTGCTGTTTCTCAGCAAGGCCGGCTCGATCGACATCAAGCTGATCCAGCCTTCGGATCCGGAGTCTCCTCTGTGGGGATTTCTCAAACGTGGCGAAGGTCTGCACCACGTGTGCTTCAAGGTGCCAGACGTTCAAGCGGGTGTGGACTCGCTCGTGCTTGGCGGCGCACGTCTGCTCGCAGGTCCCGAACCCGGCGAGGCCTTCGGCAACAACCCCATTGCTTTCTGCTATCTGGGAGCCGGCCTCAACGCTGAACTGGTGGACACTGACGAACGCCACGGCCCTTCTGATACACAACCAGCCACATGAACACGGATACACCAACCAGCCCGGTGTCGTCTCGTACGGCGGTGGCATTCGTGAACCGCCGAGGCCACCGTTTGTTCGGCGTGCTTCATCGGCCCCACACCCAGGCCCCAGGGGCGCCAGCAGTGGTATTGCTGTCGCCTGGCGTGAAGATGCGTGTCGGCCCACACAGGCTGTACCTGAAACTGACTGACCTGTTCGTTCGTCTGGGATTGCCCGTCTTGCGCTTCGACTTCCATGGCCTTGGCGATTCCGAGGGTGAGTTGAGCGAAGAACTGCTGGCGGACGTCTACAACCACATCGAGGTCGGCCGATTCGTGGATGACACGCTCGATGCGATGGACTGGATGGCAGCCACGCACGGCACGAGCCGTTTCATCCTGTCCGGCCTCTGTGGCGGGGCGATTACCGGGTTGCTGGCTGGCGCGCGCGACGCACGTGTGGTTGGTTTGCTTGGGTTGGGTATCACACCGGTACTAGCCAGCCGGGCGGCCGACGCTTCACGCTACATGACATCCGGTCAACTGGAGCAGATTGGCCAGTCCTATCTACGGAAGCTCACGGACGTGCGGTCCTGGGTTCGCCTGCTGACGTTCCAGAGTGACTACCGCCTGCTGTGGCGCTCGCTGTCACGTCGCTTCGTGAAGCCGCCGGCGGCACCACCGGCTCGGGCAGGCAATGCGGCTCCCGCCATTCCGGAGTCCGACAATGCAAACCCGCTCTTTCCACCCGCCTTCTTCCGGTTTACTGACACGGATCGGCCGATGCTGCTCGTGTTCGGCGGGTCCGATCGCCTGCACTTCGAGTTCGAGGAGAAGTTCGTCGCGCGGTATCGGGATCGCCTGGCACCAGCTGCCACCAGGTTTACGGTGCACGTGATCCCCCAGGCCAATCACGTGCTGTCGTTCGAGGGTTGGCAGCGGGACCTGGTCGCTGTCTCCACCGACTGGCTGAGACAGCGATTCCGGGACGAGATCCTCGCGACATAGGCCGTGGCCGCTTCTCGCCCGATAAAAGTCTTGCGATACGAAACCATCCCGCCCCGATCGAGCCGTGCCTCCCCTCGGCTCGATCACCTCAACTGATTGACGGGCCAATAGTTATCTGGGGTTATCCGGCCGCCGGCGACCGGGAAGACTCTTTGCTCCCATGGCTTGCCGGCGCTGAAGACCGACACGAAACAAGGACTCGACACCTGATGTTCACTGCTGATGTGCTTGCCCTCGATCTCGACGCTACGGCCCGTTCCATCGAAGAGGCCATCCGCCGCCAGGTCACCGAACTCCGCCGCCGCGGTGTGGTGGTGGGGTTGTCGGGCGGCATCGACAGCTCGGTAGTCACCACCTTGTGCGCGCGGGCGCTTGGCGCCCAGCGGGTACAGGTGCTGCTGATGCCCGAGCGTGCCTCGTCTCCCGAGTCGGAACAACTGGGCCGGCTGCTGACCTCGCAGCTCGGCACGCCGACGCTGGTGGAAGACATTGCGCCGGCGCTGGAAGCCGCGGGCTGCTATCGGCGGCAGACCGAAGCCATCAGGATGGTGTTTCCGGAATACGGCGACGACTGGCGCAACAAGATCACGCTCCCGTCCATTCTCGACAGCGACCGGCTGAACGTGTCGGAGCTGACAGTGGAATCGCCGGACGGCCAGCGCAAGACCGCGCGGATGCCGCCGGCAGCCTACCTGCAGATGGTGGCGGCGACGAACTTCAAGCAGCGCGTGCGCAAGATGATGGAGTACTACCACGCCGACCGGCTGCACTACGTGGTAGCCGGCACGCCCAACCGCCTGGAGTACGACCAGGGCTTTTTCGTGAAGCTTGGTGATGGCTCGGCCGACATCAAGCCCATTGCGCACCTCTACAAATCGCAGGTGTTTGCACTGGCGGCACACATCGGCGTGCCCGATGAGATCCTCCGGCGCCCACCCACCACCGACACCTTCTCGCTGCCGCAGACGCAGGAAGAGTTCTACTTCGCACTCCCCTACGACAAGATGGACCTCTGCCTCTACGGGCGCAATCACGGTGTGCCGGCGGCGGAGGTGGCGCCGGCCGTCGGCCTGACGGCCGATCAGGTGGAGCGCGTCTACAAGGACATCGACCAGAAGCGCCGGACGACGGCCTATCTGCACCGGCGGCCGCTGCTGGTGGAACCGGTGTCGGAGATTCAGTTCTAGTGGAGCGTATCAACGAAAGCTCACGTGCCGACATTGACACTCAACGGCGTGTTTCGGCCCGGTCCTGCGGAACGGGCGCTTCAGAAATCGACGATACCGTCCGCTAGCCGCCCATGTGTGGTATTGCCGGCCTGATGAATCGGCGGGCAGGGTTGCCGCCGCCCGGTCTCGATGCACTCGAGGCCATGGCGGGAGCCTTGCGTCACCGCGGGCCCGACGAGTTTGGCGTGTATCGCGACCATCACGCCGGGCTGGCCCACGCGCGCCTGTCGATCATCGACCTCGCCACCGGGCAGCAGCCACTCACCAACGAACGCGGTACGCTGTGGATCAGTTTCAACGGCGAAATCTTCAACTACGTCGAACTTCGCGACGAGCTTCTCGGTTTCGGGCACACCTTCCGCACCCGCAGCGACACCGAGGTCATCGTCCATGCGTACGAGCAGTGGGGCGCGGACGCGTTTCGCCGGCTCAATGGCCAGTGGGCCGTGGCGCTGTGGGATACCGAGCGGCGCGAGCTCGCGCTCGCACGTGATCCGTTTGGTGTACGCCCGCTCTACGTAACGGAGTTCGATGGCCGGCTGATGTTTGCCAGCGAAGTAAAGGCGCTCTTTGCCGGCAATCGCGATCTGCCGCGGCGCTTCGATCCCATTGGCCTGGATCAGGTGTTCACCTTCTGGGCACCGGTCGCGCCGCGCACCGTGTTCGAAGGTATCGAAGAAGTGGAACCGGGGACCGTGCGCGTGTACGGCGAACAGGGTGTCCGCACGGCAAGTGCGTACACGCCGTCCTTCCCCACGGGCGAGGAGGATGGATTTACTGGTTCGCTGGACGAAGCGGTGGAGCGTGTGCGGGCGGCGCTGACCGATGCCACGCGGCTCCGGATGTTGCGCGCGGACGTGCCGGTGGGGAGCTATCTTTCAGGTGGGCTCGACAGCTCCTACATCGCGGCGCTCGGTCTGCGCGCCAAGGGCTCCAACTTCCTGACGTTTTCGCTGCGGTTCGAGGATGCCGAGTACGACGAGACGCCGTATCAGCGTCTGATGGCCGAACGCCTGGGCAGCGACCATCGCGAGGTGGTGGTAAGCCGCGGTGATATCGCGCGTGTGTTTCCGGACGTAGTCCGTTACACCGAGCGTCCCGTGCTGCGAACGGCACCGGCTCCGCTCTACCTGCTCTCCCAGCTGGTGCACGATGCCGGCATCAAGGTAGTGCTGACGGGTGAAGGTGCCGACGAGATGTTTGCCGGCTATGACCTGTTCCGTGAGGCGAAGGTGCGGCGCTTCTGGGCGCGGCAACCCGGATCCGCGCGGCGCCCGCAGTTGCTCGACAGGCTCTATCCCTATCTGGCCCGCTCGCCGGTGGCGCAGCAGGCCATGGCCCGTCAGTTTTTTGGTCGTGGCCTGGAGCATGCGAGCGCGCCGGGGTTTGGCCATGAACCCCGGTGGAGCACGACGATGGCGCTCAAGCGGTTGTTCTCGGGAGACATGCGTGTTGCCATCGAGTCCACCGATGCACGCGGTACGTTGCTGTCGGCGCTCCCCCGTGAATTCGGGCGCTGGAGCACGCTGGCGCAGGATCAGCACGTGGAAGTGGTCACGCTCCTGTCCGGCTACCTGTTGTCGTCGCAGGGCGATCGCATGCTGATGGCGCACTCGGTCGAAGGCCGTTTCCCGTTCCTCGATCGGAATGTGGCTGCGTTGGCGGAGTCGTTGCCTGCGGCTTACAAGCTGAAGGTGCTGGACGAGAAACACGTGCTCAAACGGGCGGCCTCGGACCTGGTGCCGGCCGATATTCTCGCGCGGCCGAAGCAGCCCTATCGCGCCCCCGACGCCTTGTCGTTTGCGGAGGAGGCCGCACGTGCCTGGGTGGACGAAGTGGCAAGCCCCACGGCCGTTCGTGATGCCGGCGTGTTTGCTCCGGAAGCGGTAGCGGGCTTGCTGGCCAAATGTCGCGCCCGGGCGGCGAGTGGTCAGTTTTCGAACGCCGACAATATGAGCGTGGTCGGCGTTCTCTCCACGCAGCTGCTGCATCACCATTTCGTGCGCCATCGGCCCGAAGCCGTGCCGCCTGCGCACATCAGGACCATTGTCGACGCCGTGGCGCCGGGGGTGACAACGTCATGACCGGTACGGCGAGCCTCCCGGCGCTGCTTTCGCGGTGGGCGGCATCGACGCCGTCGGCGCCCGCGCTGATTGAAGCGGGGCGGCCGCTGTCCTATGCCGAACTCGACGCACGCGTCAGCCGGTTTGCCCGCCTCTTCCAGCAGTGCGGCGTCCAACCGGGCGATCGCGTGGTCATGGCCATCGAGAACGGCGCGGCGATGGTGGGGGCATATCTGGGGGCGATGCGGGCGGGCGGTGTGGCGGTGCCACTGCCCGGAGGCGCGCGCAGCGATCGTCTGGTGTCGGCCATGGCCGACTGTACGCCGCGTGTGGCTATCGTCGACGTGGGCGCGTCCCGGCTGTTGACGGCGCAGGCGTCGACGCTGCCCGAGACGGTGTTCGTCGTGGGCCGGAACACGCCGGAAGGCATGCAGTCACTCGACAGCGCGCTGCTGTCTACGGCCGATGCGCCGGTCGCCGATGGTGCCGGTGACAACGATCTGGCGGCCATCATTTACACCTCCGGCAGCACGGGGCGGCCGCGCGGCGTCATGTTGTCGCACGCCAACTTCCTGTCCAACGCGCAGTCGATTGTCAGCTATCTGAACCTGACGGCAGACGATCGGGTGATGTGCGTGCTGCCGTTCCACTACGTGTACGGCCTGTCGCTGCTGCACACCCATCTGATGGTGGGTGCGTCAATCGTGGTGGAAAACCGCACGGCGTTTCCGAACGTGGTGTTGAATGGCATGCGCGAGCACGAAGTCACCGGTTTTGCCGGCGTGCCGTCCACCTTCGCGCTGTTGCTGCACCGCTCGAATCTGGCCGACACGGCGCTTCCCCATCTGCGGTATGTCACGCAGGCTGGAGGCGGCATGGCGCCGGCGCGTATTCTCGAGTGGCTCGAGCGCGGCCCCCATGCGGACTTCTATGTGATGTATGGTGCCACCGAGGCCTCGGCGCGTCTCACGTATCTACCGCCCGCGGACCTGCGCCGGAAGATCGGATCGATTGGGCGCGCCATTCCCGGTGTCACGGTCAGCGTTGTCAATGATGAGGGCCGCGAGGCGGCCGCGGGCGACGTAGGTGAGCTCGTGGCGCAGGGCCGGAACATCGCGCGCGGCTACTGGAACGATCCGGACGAAACCGCCCGCAAGTTCGGCCCGGCTGGCTACCGGACCGGCGATCTCGGTTATGTCGACGAGGACGGCTACCTGTTTCTCGTCGGCCGGCAGGGCGACATGATCAAGGTGGGTGCCAACCGTGTTGGCGCGCGCGAAATCGAGGACGTGCTCAACGAACATCCCATGGTGCTCGAAGCTACGGTGGTGGCCGCGCCGCACGAGTTGCTTGGCGAAGTGCCGGTAGCGTTCGTCGCCCTGCGCGCGCCAATGGTGGGGGCGGTGAATGGTCTGCGCGCGTTCTGCGCGGAGCGGCTGACGGCGTACAAGGTGCCGGCTCGTGTCGAGGTCATCGACGAGCTGCCCAAGCTTTCGGGCTCCGGAAAGGTCGACAAGCCGTTACTGCGCGAGCAGGCCGCGCGTGAGCAACACGATGTGGAGACCATCCCGTGACGAGCGCGGCAGTCATGGCCGTGCGCCGTCCACTTCGTGAAGCCTGGTGGTGGTTCAAGGGCATGAACGTCACGAACCCGCCGTTGCCGGAGCGTGTGCAGTCGATGTTGTTCGTATGCCTCGGCAACATCTGTCGCAGTCCGTTTGCGGCACTGATTGCGTCGCGGCGGCTCGAGCAGGCGCAGGACACTCGCATCCGGTGCGCGTCGGCCGGCATCAGGACCACGCAGGCGGCCCGGTCGCCGCACGAGGCGTGCGAGGTGGCGGCGGCGTTTGGCGTGTCGCTGGACGAGCACCGGCCGCAGACGCTCACGCGCGAGCTCGTGGACGAGTACGACCTGATTGTGGTGATGGAGCTTCGGCAGCTCGAAACGCTGCGCGAGGCCTATCCGGACGCGGTCGATCGGATCGTGCTGCTGTCCCTGTTCGATCCCGATGCCGGCACACCTTACGAGCGCGTCAACATCCAGGACCCGTTTTCGAGGCCGCGCGACGCGTTTGTGTCGTGCTACGAGCGGATCGATCGGGCCGTGGACACGCTCCTTCTTGCTGCACGTCCTGCAGGTGCATCGTTGCGAACGGAGGAACCGTGCTGATCGCTGGACTCAGTGCGGGGCGACGCGATGGCAGCGCGGCGGTGGCCGAAGGCGCGCGGCTTGTTGGCGTGTGTCCGCAGGAACGGGTTACCCGCACGAGGGGGGCCGGCGCCAATGGGACGGGAATACCGGACGAGGCGCTGGATATCATCCTGGCGGGGATGGGACGCTCGCGCGCGGACGTTGCACGTTACGTGGCCGCCAACGCCGCACCGACATCGACGCAGGAGCGTCTCGAGCATCTCGATCACCATTTTGCCCATGCGTGCACGGCCTATCTGTCGTCGCCGTTTTCATCGGCGGCCATTGTCGTGTGCAATCACGAGTCGCCGCATGTCAGCGTGTGGAGAGGGAACGGCGCAACCATTGAGGCAGTCGACTGGCCCTGGAACGGTCCCGGCTTCGCGGATATTTACTCGCGATGTGCCGCGGTATTCGGGTTTACATCCGCGGCCGGGGGCCAGCGGCTGGAAGCCCTGGCGCGGCTGTGTCCGGATGGGCGCGATGAGCGCGTCGACCAACTCATCCAGATGAGCGAGGCGTCACTGGAAGTGCCGGCTTCGTTCGACGCGATGCTCGCGTCGTGGCTGGCCGGCGATCGCAACCCTGCCAGCCCCGCGCGGGCCCGGCTTGCGGCTGCGCTGCAGGCGCGGATTGCCGATCTCTTTCTGAAGATGCTCCAGCGGGTTCGGGTTGTCGTAGGTGAGTCCCGGCTGTGTCTCGGGGGAAGCCTTGCGCATCACTCCGCCATCAATACACGCGTCAAGAAGTCGGCACTCTTCGACGAAGTGTTCGTGCCGGTCGTCCCGGGCAACGCCGGTCTGGCGGTTGGAGCGGCGCTGTACGCTGCGGGCAACGCTCCATCGGTCGTGTCGCCGTTTCTTGGCCCGTCCTACTCGGTTGAACAAACCAAGGTGGTACTCGACAACTGCAAGCTCCAATATTCGCTGGAGCGGGATGACGAGGTCATCGACGAAGCCGTGCGGACGTTGCGTCAGGGCCGGCTGGTGGGCTGGTTCGACGGTGCGATGGAATAGGGACCGCGCGCGCTCGGCGCCCGTTGCATTCTGGCGAGCCCGCAGTCGCCGTACGTGCTGGAAAACCTGAACCGGTTCCTGAAGCAGCGGGACCCCTGGCGTGGATATGCGCTGAGCGGTCTTGCCGACGCTGTGCCGAAGTATTTCGAGGGCCCGTCCGAAGCGCCGTTCATGGAGTGCGATTACAGGCCGCTGGATCCAGGACTGTTTCGAGCGGTCCTGCCGTCAGCGGATGCGGCCGTTCGCGTGCATACGGTGGGTGCGGATGCTCACCCGCGGTTCGCGCGGTTGCTGGACGCGTTTGCGGATGCCACCGGCCTGCCGTTTCCCGTCAACACATCGTTCAACGGCTTCCATGAGCCGATTGTCTGCACGCCGCGAGA
>CAZZGM010000060.1:0-11942 GCA_964653955.1 uncultured Bifidobacteriaceae bacterium
ATCCGCTGGCCCTGGCGGCCATGGAAGCACTGCCGCTGCCGAATCTCGGCGAGCGCAACTACGTCAACACCGAAGGTGTGCTTCGGCAGGACATCTACAACTCGTCTCTGCGTGTCGACGTGAACCTGGCGCCCGGCAACCAGTTGTTCGGGCGCTACTCGGGCGCCGACGAAAACGCCGTGGTCCCTGAGCCCGTGCCCGGCCGCGACAACATCCAGGATGCGCGGCCGCACAATGCCGTGGCCGGCTGGACGCGCGTCATCGGCAATCGTTCGGTGAACGAGTTGCGCGTCGGCTTCAGCCAGCTGGGTCTCGTCGCGGGCCTGCCCGAGCTGTCGTTTTCCGTCGGCAACCAGACGCAGGCCCTGCCGCGGTTCATCGTCCAGGGTTTCCCGACGATGGGCGGCGCCGGTGCGTTTACGGGGACGACGGGGGGCGGCACCGTCAACGTGCGGAACCGCACCTATCAGGTGTACGACAACGTGTCGCTGCAGCGCGGCCGGCACCAGTTGAAGGCGGGCGGCGAGTTTCTCTGGATTGAATACAACCGCGAGGAACTGCCGAGCTCACTGGGTACCTACACGATGTCGGCGGGATACACGTCGCGCACTGCCAGCAACGACGGCACCGGCAGTTCGCTGGCGAGCTTCCTGCTGGGCATGCCGCAGCAGGGGAACCGCGCCGTCGGACCCAGCCGGATTGCCGGACGGCAGTCGTACTTCTCGGCCTACGCGCAGGACGACTGGCAGGTGAACCATCGACTGACGCTGAACCTGGGCGTGCGCTACGAGCTGTCGCCGCCCATGCACGATGCCAATGGCGGCATGGCCAGCGTCGACTACCGGAACGTACCGACGCCGCATGAGATTTTCGCCGAAGGCCGGCTGGCGCACTACGCTCCCATCGTGTTCGTGTGCGGACAGGCCGGTTATCCGAAGGGCTGCGCCTACACCGACAAGAACAACGTGGCACCGCGCGCGGGCTTCGTGTGGAGCGCGTCGGACCGCACGGTGATCCGAGGCGGTGCGGGCATCTACTACGCGGCTACCGATGCCAATCCGCTGTTTCGACTGGCGGCGGGCATTCCCGCCAATGTGGCGCAAACCGTATCGTTCAACAACTTCGTACCGGCGCGCGGTGCGGGCTGGGACATTTTCGGACCGGCGGTAATTGGTCCGGTCCAGGTGCAGCAGGCGGGTATCGACCTGTTCCAGCAGAACAGCGAGTCGCGCCAGTGGAGCCTTGGTGTGCAGCAGGAGCTCGGCCGCAACTGGGTGGTGGAAGCCACCTACATCGGGACGCGCGGGCGCTACCTCGAACAGAACGTGCAGCCCAACAACGCACAGCCTGGCGCCGGCGCCGTCGATCCACGACGCCCATACGCCGCCATGGTGTTCGCTCCGGGTACTGTCTTCCCGGACTATGTCACTGTCGAAGGCGATCGCGTGCCGGTGGGATTCATCAACTACCTGTCGAAGACCGCCGAATCCACCTACGATGCCCTGACGGTGCGGCTCGAGCGGCGCCTGTCGCGCGGTCTGACGTTTCTGAGCGCCTACACGCTGTCCGAAGCGCGCAGCAACGCACCGCAGTTCAGGAACGCCGGCGGCGTCGGCGGCGCGGAGAACTCGCCGCCTCAGGACTCGCACGATCTCGAAGCAGAGTGGGGACCGGCGTACTACGACGCACGTCACCGGTGGGTGACGAGTGCCACGGCCGAACTGCCCTTTGGTCCCGGCCGCCGCTTCCTGCAGCGCGGCGTGTGGGCGCACATCCTCGGTGACTTCCAGGTGGCCGGCATCTACTCGATGCAGAGCGGCTTTCCGTTCACGGTCAACCTGCGCGGCGACACGGCTGGCGTTGGTGCGGGCACCGGCGGCATTTTCGTCCGGCCGAATCCGGTGCCCGGTGTGGACCCTTATCTGCCCAGGAGCGAGTGGGCCGCCGGCCGCTACCTGAACCCCGACGCCTTTGCGGCACCGCCGGCCGGAGCGTTCGGCAGCGTCGGCCGCAACTCGATTGTCGGGCCAGGCTTCATCAACCTCGATCTCTCCATCGTCCGGACCATCAGGATGGGCGATCGTGTGCGCCTCGACCTGCGGGCCGAGGCGTTCAACCTGGCCAACCGTCGAAACTACACGGTGGTGGGGCGCATCCTCAACGACCCTACGTTCGGGCAGTTGTTGAGCCAGGCCGACCCGCGCCAGTGGCAGTTCGGCGCGCGACTGACGTTCTGAGGCACGTCCACCACACGACGGTGCGGTGTGTATCGTACCGTCGTGCGCAATACCCGTGTCCGCGCCGCGAGCGTTACCGGAAGGCTCAACTCGCGGTGCGGACGCGCGTTCGAGCGCGGCCTCAGAACCGGGGCTGCTGTTGCGTGAGGCAGTGGATGGCGCCCAGGCCCCAGAGGAGCGCGCGGCAGTCCACGCCCACCACTTCGCGATTGGGCAGCCACGCCTGCAGGATGGCGAGCGCGCGGCGGTCGCGTGCGGGTTGCCCGAACGTGGGGACCAGCAGCGCGCCGTTCACGAAGTAGAAGTTCATGTAGGTGGCCGGCAGCCGCTGGTCCTCGTAGTACAGCGGCCTGGGCATGGGCAGTTCGACAATGTCGAACGGGCGCCCGTCCGCGTCGTGGGCCGAGTCCAGCAGGTGGCGATTTTCGCGCAGCACACGGTAGTTGGCGTCCCGCGGGTCGTCCTCGATGCCAATGACCACCGTGCGGTCGTCGATGAAGCGCGCCAGGTCGTCCACGTGGCCGTCCGTGTCGTCGCCTTCGATGTCGTCACCCAGCCACACCACGTGGCGCTGGCCGTAGTAGTCGCACAGGTACTGCTCGATTTCGGCCTGCGATAGGTGCGGATTGCGGTTCTTGTTGAGCAGGCACGACGTGGTGGTCAGCACCGTGCCGGCGCCATTGAAGTCGACGGCGCCGCCTTCCATCACAATCCCGGGATGGAACACGGTCTTCACACCCAGTTCCTCCGCCACCCGGCTCGGCACCGCATCGTCCGCGTCATACGGTGGGTATTTACCGCCCCAGGCGTTATAGCCCCAGTCGACAAC
The DNA here is from genome assembly GCA_964653955.1 of uncultured Bifidobacteriaceae bacterium. GTDB lineage: Bacteria > Acidobacteriota > Vicinamibacteria > Vicinamibacterales > UBA2999 > VFZN01. The sequence continues at coordinate 3,067 of CAZZGM010000060.1, forward strand.
GGCCGCCTGTGTCTTGCCGCCGCGCCGGCGCAGCAAAAACGCCGGACCGTGGTCGCGCGTCCAGCATTCGTTGGTCGCGATCTCGTGCAGGTGGACGCGGCGCATTGCAATGCCGCGTGCTTTCAGCGTGTCGCGGACGATACGGCGGTAGTTGCCGTTGGGGACGTTGAGGTGGACTGGCTCGAAACGGGTAATGGCGGCAATCACGCCAATGACGTTGTCGATGCACTCGTGATAGCGGTCGGGAAACGAGATGCCTTCCGGGCGCGGCCAGCTGATCCAGGTACCGGCGTGCGGCGCCCATTCCGCGGGAAAGGCATAGCCGAGGCTGCGAGGGGTACGAGACATGGAAATGAGTGACAGACGCGCGGGCTAGTCCGAAAAACGTTTCGTCAAATCGCCGTACGCGTCGATGCGGCGGTCGCGGAGGAACGGCCAGTGCGTGCGGCTCATCTCCACACGGTCGAGGTCGCAGTCCACCACCAGCACCGACTCGCGATCCACCGGCGCGCGTTTGACCACCTGCCCGTCCGGCGCGGCCACGAACGACTGGCCCCAGAACTGGATGCCGTCGCGGCTCACCGGCTTCCCCTTTTCGTCGAGGATGTGTTCCACGCCCATCCGATTTGGGGCGCACACGTAACAGCCGTTGGCCACCGCGTGACTGCGCTGGATGATCTCCCACGACTGGTGCTGGGCCTTGCCGTATGCCTTGCGTTCCGACGGGTGCCAGCCGATGGCTGTCGGGTAGAACAGAATTTCCGCGCCCTGCAGTGCCGTGAGCCTGGCGCCTTCGGGAAACCACTGATCCCAGCACACCAGCACGCCAATCGTGCCCTGTGAGGTGCGCCACGCGCGGAAGCCGGTGTCGCCCGGTGTGAAGTAGAACTTCTCGTAGAAGAGCGGGTCGTCCGGAATGTGCATCTTCCGGTAGATGCCCATGATCGATCCGTCCGCCTCGATGACCACTGCCGTGTTGTGGTACAGCCCGGCGGCGCGCTTTTCGAACAGCGACGCCACCACCACCACGCCATGTTTCTTCGCCAGTGCCGCGAGCGCGTCCGTGGACGGGCCCGGGATGGTTTCGGCCAGCGCGAAAAACCGGTGATCCTCCACCTGACAGAAATACTGCGACCGGAACAGCTCCTGCGTGCAGACGATGCCGGCGCCGCCCTTCATGGCGCGCTCCGCCAGGACCAGTTGACGGGCGAGATTGGCATCCGGATCGGGACCGCAGGCCATCTGCGTGATGCCGACGCGAACGGTCCGGGAAGACGTGGAGGACGAGGTGGAGGAGCGGCGCCTTGTGCTCATGGAAGAACTCTCACTTATAGCATGCCCATGTCACGCGAACGGGCACGCGTCCGCCCGGGCCGGCCTTGTCGGGAGGCGCGGACCCGGACCGCATGGGTGGTCTTGAAAAGCCCATGAATGGTCGCGTACAGTCCATGAGCCGCCGTCGCGGCAGAGGAGCCGACCAACCATGATCCGTGTCCTGACCATCACGTCCGTTGCCTTGCTGGCGGCCGCGCCCGCGTTTGCCCAGATGGGGCAGGGCGGCCAGAAAGTGACGCTCGCCCAGGGAATCCAGCGTGGCTACGATGGCGTGAAGCGCAACATCACCGAGATGGCCGAAAACATGCCGGAGGAGCACTACACCTACAAGCCGCACGCCGATTCACGTATGTTCGGCCAGCTCTTCGCGCACGCGGCCAACAGCATGTATGGGTCGTGCGCCGCGCTCAAGGGCGTGGCCAACCCCAACCAGGGCAAGAACCTGGAAGAACTGCTGAAGAGCAAGGCCGAGTTCGTGAAGGCGCTGAACGACGCGTACGCCTTCTGCGACGATGCGGTGAAGGGGCTGACGGACGCCAATGTGGCGGAGCTGGTGAAGCAGGGGCAGAACGAAGTGGCGCGCGGGTCGATCGTGGCCAACATCACGTCGCACAACAACGAGATGTACGGCACCGGCGCCGCCTACATGCGCGCCAAGGGCCTGGTGCCGCCGTCCACCGAACGCCAGCAGCAGATGCGCCGGCCGGGCGTCTAGTCCTCGATGAATAGCGGGAGCGGACCGGCCTTTGGACGGCTGGTCCGATTCCTTTGTTTGCTTCCTGCGCTTCGTCCCCTTGGTGCTACTGCGGCCAGCCCGTCTGCGGCAGGCCCTTGATGACCTTCAGCGCGTTGGCGTAATACACCTTCTTCAGCACGTCATCCGGCAGACCGATGCCGTACAGCTTCCAGAAGGCGTGGTAGCCGCGGTAGTAGTCGAAGTAGTCGTCCTCGGTTTCGAACACCCGCCAGTAATAGGGGTATTCGTCGGGCTGGAACGAGTCCTTCCCGAACATGATCCGGTCCTGATACTTCTCGAAGAAGGTGCGCGCCGCGCGCGGCTGACGGCCGAGGTCGTAGAGGATGGCCCCGGCTTCGATGGTGACGTTGGGGAACTCGTCCAGCATCTGCGCCGCGCGTCCCAGATCGTTGGCGTGCCAGCCGAAGTGCGCGGCAATGAAGCGTGTGTTCGGATGCCGGCGGAACACGTTGTTACGCTCGGTCATCAGCGCCTCGAACGTGACCTGTCCTTCCTGATTGTTCCTGCGGTTCGGGAACAGCGCCAATTCGAGCCAGCGTTCGTTCTGGTAGTCGAGCGGCTGAAAAAACTCCTGCGGTTCGGCGGTGTGGATGAACACCGGCACGTCGAGGCGCGCGAAGGCCTGCCACAACGGGTCGAGCAGCGGGTCGTCCACCGCCAGGCGGTTGCCGTCGGCCTTGCGGATGTTCAGGCCGAAGGCCTTCGAGATTTCGCCCACGCCGACGGAGCCGGCTTTGACGTCGGCCTCGAGTTGCGCCACGGCCCGATCGGCCCAGCCAGGCCCGACGTTGCGGAAGTCCACGCCGGACATGACGCGGAACCGATCCTTGTGCGGGCTGGCGTTCAAGGCCGCCAGTGTGGCGGCAAGTCGCTCGCCGGCGACGTTTTCGGCAACAACCATCATGCGCACGTTGAGGCGGTCCATCTCTGCGACCACGCGGTTGATGGCGTCCGGCGTGGTCAGATTTCCCGGGTGACCGTGGACATCCACCACGGGATATTTCGCGCGCGGCACGGGATGTTGCGGCGTCACCAGCGTCGACCGGGGCCGGTAGTCGAGAATGCTGGGCGGAGGCGCGTCCGGCGCCTGACAGTTGCCGGGCCGCACCTCGGTGGTCCCCGGCGGGCACGGTTCGCCTGGCGCGACGCGTGTGCCGCCACGCATGCCGCCCTGCGCCCACACTCCTGCGGCCACACCGGCGGCCAGCAGCGTTCCCAATACGATGGCTCGTCGCATAGGCCCCTATTATGGGCCCGCGGCGTCTACCAGGGAACCAGCACGCCGGCGGCCAGCAGCGTGATGAGCACGGCGCCCACCAGCCCGATGAGACCGCCGGTGCGGGCGAAGTCACGGCTGGCCACTTCGCCGGTGGCGTAGGCCATGGCGTTGGGCGGCGTGCTCATGGGCAGGGCCATGCTGAGTGACGCCACGAAGGCGACGGTGAGCGCGTAGTTGGTCAGGCCCTGTCCGGCCGTGGCGGCGGCGCCGGCCAGCATAGCCACGGGCATCAGCATGCTGGCAATGGCCGTATTCGAGAAGAAGGTGCCAAGGGCCAGCGTGCCGAGCGCGAGCGCGGCCAGGCGCCACAGATCGCTGCCGCCCGCGGGCACGATCGCGACGAGCCGTTCGTCGAGGCCGGTCACCTGGAGGCCGAAGCCAAGCGTGAGCCCGCCGGCAATGAGAATCAGCACGTCCCAGTCGAGCGTGTTGATGTCCTCGCGCGTCGTGATGCCGGTGGCGAAAAACAGCGTTACCGGCAGCGCCGCGGCAATGGTGGCCGGTACACCGTGCCAGGGTTCCGTCATCCACACGGCAAACGTGACCAGCGAGACGACCACGACCCACGCACCGCGCCGCGACAGGTGCTCGTCGGAAAAGGTCGGCTCCCATCGCAGGTCGCCCGGCGGGTAGCAGCGGAGCAGCCACCACCACGTTACGGCGAGCAGCACGGCGGCAAGCGGACAGGCGTACAACATCCACTCGCCGAAACTCAGGTCGATGCCGGCGCGTGACAGGTAGGTGACGGCAATGGCGTTGGGTGGCGAGGCAATTGGCGTCCCCATGCCCGCAATGTTGGCCGACACCGGTACCGAGACGATGAGCGCCTTGCGGAAGTGGTGTCCGGCTTCGACCTGGGCCACGAGCGGAGCGACCAGCGCCAGCATGAGCGCCGTGGTGGCCGTGTTGCTCATCCACAGTGAGAAACACGAGGTCACCAGCATCACGCCCAGCAATTGACGTGCGGGCGTGCTGGCCATGGGCCGCAGCACGAGCGACGCGAGCCGGCGGTCCACGCCGGTGGTGGTGGCGGCACGCGCCAGCACCAGGCCGCTGAAGAAGAGCAGCAGCACGGGATCCACGGCCGCGGAAAAAATGGTGCGGAACGTCGGGTTGTCGCCCGACTCGAAGCCCAGGCCGCGCCAGTTGCCGGGATTGCCGAGCAGGAAGATGTGCAGCGCAATGGAAATGAAGGCCGTGGCAAACAGCGGCAGCGTTTCCGTCACCCACAGCAGCACGGTGCCGGCCAGGATGCCCGCCATGATCGCCTGTTCGCGCGGCCATCCCGCCTGGTACACGGCTGCCGCCAGCAGGCCTGCCAGCCCCAACAGGAACAACGCGGCCAGCGGACGACGAATGCCGGCGGGAAGGCCGGGGCTGACGGTAAACGAATCGGTCATCAGGCGCGGTGAACGTTCGTCGTCCATCTTGCCATGCCGTAGACTTCAGGACATGGCGGATCGCGCGCGACAGAACGGCAAGGCCGGCACGGTGACGATGTACGGCATCAGGAACTGCGACACCATCAAGAAGGCCCGCGCCTGGCTCGAGGCGCGGCAGGTGCCGTATACGTTTCACGATTACAGGGCGTCTGGCATCGACACCGGCACACTCGACACCTGGTGCACGTTGTTTGGCTGGGAAACGGTATGCAATCGCGCCGGCACCACGTTTCGCAAGCTGCCGGATGAGCGGAAACAACAGCTCGATACGCGGTCGGCGGTGCAACTGATGCAGGAGCAGCCGTCGCTCGTCAAGCGCCCCATGCTCGAGGTGGACGGTACCTGGTACGTGGGATTCAGCCCGGAGCGTTACGAAGAGATCTTCAGCGGCCGGCGCTGAAGCCGTGCGTCAGCATCGGCTGGTGCGTTCGACGCTGAGGCCGAACCACGGACGGATGTGCGTGCCAATCATGTTGCCGGCAAAGGCGGCCACCAGCCACGACCAGCCGTGGAGGCTTCCCGAGGCGATGCCGCCGAAATACGCGCCGATGTTGCAGCCGTAGGCGAGGCGCGCGCCGTAGCCGAGCAGCAGCCCGCCAATGACGGCGGCAGCCATCGATCGCCCCGGCACGCGCCATCCCGGATTGAAGCGGCCCGCGAGCACGGCCGCCAGCATGGCGCCCAGCACGATGCCGATGTTCATGACCGAGGTGACGTCGCTGGCCACGCTGGCGTCGAGCGCGGCACGTTGTGCGGGCGTCGACCAGTACTCCCACGACGCGACGTCTACGCCGAGCACAGAAGCGCCTTTCGCTCCCCACAGGGCGAACGCCGATGTCACGCCCCATGGGCGCCCGGCAATGAACAGCGTGGCAATGTTCACGGCCGCCAGCCCCACGGCTCCTGCGACCAGCGGCCACGGTCCGTGCAGCCACCGCGGCTCGGCCGGTCCATCTTCGACGAGACGGCCGTGCGTACGCCGTTCCACGACGCGCGTGAACTGCGCGATGCCCGCGAACAGCAGAAGACTCAGCGCGAGCGCCGTCCACGGACCGAGTTCCGAGACGAGCGAGGTTGGCGCAAATGCCGGCTGGGCCGTCCACCACGGCACGTGCGCCGTGCCAATCAGCGATCCGACCACGAAGAACAGCAGGACGAGCAGCATGCGCGTGTTGCCGCCCCCCATGGTGAACAGCGTGCCCGATGCACAGCCACCGCCCAGTTGCATGCCGATGCCGAAGATGAACGCGCCCACGACGACGGCCACGCCTACGGGTGAGACATTGCCGCGCACGGGCTGGCCAAACAGCGAGCCCGAGGCCAGGACCGGAAAAAACACGGCGCATGTGAGCGCCAGCATCACCATCTGCGCGCGCAGGCCGGCACCGCGGCGATCGGAAATGAACACACGCCACGACGAGGTGAAGCCGAACGCAGCGTGGTAGAGCACGACGCCCGCGGCCGTGCCGACCAGAAACAGCGTCGCCTGCCGCCAGCCAACGGCTGCACCGAGATACGTGGCACTCGCGGCGATGACTGCACCTGCCAGCCACGCCCCGCCTGGAAGCCACACCCCGCGCCCGGCCGTCGCGGCCACGCCAGGCTCCATTGTCGTCGTGGACATGGACAAGGACTATATCGGGTTCCGGAGCCTGTGCGCTCGACGCTGGCGGGTTCCGGAACCCGAGGCCCCGCGTCACGGCGCCATGGAGAAGGCCCGATCCAGGTTCGTCTGGATGAACGTGTTGTTGAAGAGCTGAAGCGACGAGTTCGTGTCGACGGTGCCGCGGCGCCAGCCCCAGTGGACCGCCGCCGACGGCGTCACGGCCTGGACGCTGAACCAGTAGCGAACGCCGGGTGCCGCCGTGAAACCGGCTGGCAGCGTGAGCGTATAGCTGTAGAGCGCCCAGGTGGTGTTCGAGGCCGTGCCGCAGGTGGCGTTCTGGAAGTTGCCATTGAACGTCTGGTTTACCTGCGCGACAGCCACAGTGGTGGTGGCAATGGGCGAGGTGACGTTGGGCCGGTTGTTCTGATTCGGGTAGATGCCGATGATGAACGACGTGGCCGTCGCCGAGGGGGCGGGGGCGTTGTCCTGTTCCACGCAGTAGATGCCCTGCCAGGCAATCTGGCGCACCGTCGATCCGCCAACGAAGGTGAAATCGTCGAAGGTCTGTGTTGGTGGCAGGCCCGGACCAAACACCTGGGAACTCATGGCTTCGATGGAGGCCGGGACGCCCGGCGGGTTGAGCGTGGAGCGTGACGTCGACGGCGGGCCGACGTTGACGCTGGCGGAACCGGACGCCGGACCGGTGCCCGCGGCATTGGTGGCCACCACCGTCGCGAAGTAGGTGCCCGTCGGCACACCCGGCACGGATGTTTGCGTCAGCGTTCCTGCCACCGACAGCGTGGTCACGACGGGACCACCGGCGGATGTCGAGACCCGCACTGCATAACTCTGGACGGCGCCGCCGTTGTCGGGCGGGAGCCAGGCGAACGTCACCGACGAACCACTGGCGGTGGCCGAGAAGCTCCGCGGCGCACCGGGCGGAGCGAGCGGTGTGGGGACTGTCGCGGCGCGCGGTGTGCTTTCCGGACCGTTGCCGCCGGCATTGCTGGCGTAGACCGAGATCATGTACTCGCCGTTGGGGACGGCACCAATGAACGACGTGCTGTTGCCGACGTTCGCGGTGGCAATCACCGCCCCCAGCGTGTTCCGTCCGACGACCGTGTAGCCCGTCACGGGACCGCCCGACGCCGGCGGATCCCACATCAGGCTGAGCGTGGGGCCGGATACCGACACCGTGAGATTGGTGGGGGCACCGGGGACACCCGTGCCCGGTGGGGTCGAAGGCACCGACACCGTGATGGGCGAGGTTTCGGGACCGGCACCCGCGGCGTTGCTGGCGCGGACGCTCACCACGTACACGCCGTGCGGGACGGAACTGATGAAGCTGGGCGTCGGCCACACCGGCTGCTGGGCGATGACGGTCCCGGACAGGTTGCGCGCAATCAGCAGATAGCCGGTCGGAGCACCGCCGGAGGCCGGCGCTCCCCACGAAGCGCTCAGCGTCGTGCCAGACACGTTGACCTGGAGATTCGTGGGCGCGCCGGGGGAGCCCGGGCCACCGGGCGGTGCGGCCGGGACGACGACGGTTTGTTGCGCGGTTTCCGGCCCGAATCCGGCGCCGTTCTGGGCCCGGACGGAAATCACGTAGACGCCGTGGGGCACGGCGCTCACGAAGCTGGGGGTCGGCCAGACGTTCTGGCTGGCAAAGACCTCGCCGGTGGGCCGGCGGGCGATCAACAGGTAGTTGGTGGCCGCCCCGCCGGTGGCCGGGGGCCCCCACGTGATGCTCAGCGTGGTACCTGAGACAGCGACCTGGAGGTTCGTCGGGGCGCCTGGCAGGCCGCCCTGCGCATCCGGCGCCTGCGGCCACGTGACGGCGGCGGCGCACACCGCCAGCCAGAGGAACAGTCGATGCCTGATGGTGAGGAGTCCCATGTTCCGTCAAACGGAAACCACGGGAAGATGGGCTCACCGGCCCCGGGACCCGTTACTTCTGCATGGCCGCCATGAACTCGGCGTTGGTCTTCGTCTTGCCCATTTTCGACAGGAGCAGTTCCATCGCCTCGACGGGGGACAGCGGCGTGAGGACGCGGCGCAGCACGTACACACGCTGCAGATCCTCGCGCGACAGCAGGATCTCTTCCTTGCGCGTGCCGCTCTTGATGATATCGATGGCGGGGAACACGCGCCGGTCGGCCAGCTTGCGATCGAGGTGCACCTCCATGTTGCCGGTGCCCTTGAACTCCTCGAAAATCACTTCGTCCATGCGCGAGCCCGTGTCGACCAGCGCGGTGGCCACGATGGTGAGCGAGCCGCCCTGTTCGATGTTGCGCGCGGCGCCGAAGAAGCGCTTGGGCCGCTGCAGGGCGTTGCTGTCGACACCGCCCGACAGAATCTTGCCGGAGGCGGGCGCCACGGTGTTGTAGGCGCGCGCCAGGCGGGTGATGGAATCGAGCAGAATCACCACGTCCTTGCGGTGTTCCACGAGGCGCTTGG
>CAZZGM010000061.1:0-8544 GCA_964653955.1 uncultured Bifidobacteriaceae bacterium
TCCGTCAGCTCCTCGTTGACGATGAGCGCGTGCGCGAAGGCGCCAAGGTGGCGCTCCAGGTCCTGCACCGGCTGACCGGTGGCCGCGTCGGTGAAGTGGATGGGTAGGGCAAGATCTTCCGACGCGACGAGTGTGTCCGGTGCCATCCGCAGGTCCACGGTGACGCCGTCTTCCCGTTTGCTCCACGACGTGTCGGGCGTCAGCACGGGCACCTGTGACACGACGTCGCCGTCGAAGCCGGCGGTGACGATGGGCGTCAGCAGCACCTGCCCGCTGCCGCCAACGGGAAAGAAGTCCGACAGGATCATGTAGTGCCCTGGCCTGGGCAGTGTCACATCCAGGGTGAACGTGCCGTCTGCCTGCTGCACGGGGTGTTCGTGCATGAACACGCTGGTGTCGCGGCTCACCACGAACACGTGGTAGGGCATGTCGTGGACGACGGCGAAGTCGGTGACCGGCCGACGGGTGATGGGATCGTGGACGCGGAAACGAAACGTGGTGTTTTGTCCCGCCTCGATCACGGCCGGCGTGGTGTCGACGTGCAGGTGATAGTCAGCGGTGCCCAGGGGATTACCGGGCACGAGGTTCATGCCACAGCGCGGGCAGGTGTCCGGCGCGTGCCGGACCACGTCGGGGTGCATGGGGCAGACGTAGCCGGTGACCGGCGTCTGCCCGGTTGCAGTCGCCGGTGCCTGTTGCGGCACCGCGCCGGAAGCGATACTGCCGGCGACAACGGTCGCGGCGGCCCAGAGCCCGGCGGCCAGCGTGAGCGGGAGCCAGCGCATGCTCGAAGGATACTGCACGCGGCCCGTCGACGATTTGGTGATCTCGTGACGTGCTGATGTCGCGATCTCGGTCTGAAGATCTGACGATGCAATCTTCAGATCGGCAGATCACGCGATCGCAGGTCGACGGCGCGTGGTCAACCCTGTGCGGGCGTGCCGAATCGCCGCTGGCCTCGTTCCCGGGCGCGGACGGCTTCGACCTCCCGGTTTTTCGGCGGTGCCATCGTCGTCAGCCGATCGACGAGGCGCCGCGCCACGGCACTCACTTCATCGACGGCGTCGTTGAAGGCAGCTTCGTTGGCTTTCGACGGCGCGTTGAAGCCGCTCAGCTTGCGCACGAACTGGAGCGACGCGGCGCGGACTTCCTCGTCCGTGGCGGGCGGGTCGAAGTTGAACAGCGTCCGGATGTTGCGGCACATGAGGCAATGGTAACGCCGGTGGCGCCGGTGCAGAATGACTGCTGCACCAGCCATGAAGCGCGACCCCGTTCAGTCCAGCGCCATCCGGGCGGTCGGCTTCGATCCGCGAACGAACATGCTCGAGGTGGAGTTCGCCAGCGGCAGTGTGTACCGCTACTTCGACGTGCCGGAATTCCTGCATCGCGGGTTCATGGTGGCCTCGTCAAAGGGCGCGTACTTCAACACGCGCATCAACGGCCGCTATCGTTACGAAGAGATCCGGTAGGCACCGGGTTCCCGGGCTGGCTGCAACCAATGGGCGCCGGCCGTCGTCTGTCTCATTCATGCGGAATCTGCGCCTGGCTGCCCGGACACTGTCACGCACGCCGTTTGTCACGCTCGTGGCGATCCTGTCCCTTGCCCTGGGCATTGGCGCCAACTCGGCCATCTTCTCGCTGTTCGACCAGATGCTGCTGCGCCCGCTGCCCGTGCCGGCGCCACACGAGCTGGTCAACCTCGGTGCGCCGGGACCAAAGCCGGGCTCGACGTCGTGCAACACCGCCGGCAGCTGCGACGAGGTGTTCAGCTACCCGATGTTCCGGGACCTCGAGCAGGTGCAATCGAGTTTCACGGGCGTGGCCGCGCATCGTGCCTTCGACGCCAACTTGGCCTACGACGGACAGACCGAGTCGGCCGACGGACTGCTGGTGTCGGGCAGCTACTTTCCCGTGCTGGGCGTTCAGCCGGCGCTGGGACGTCTGCTGACGCCGGACGACGACCGCACGCCGGGCGGACATTTCGTGACCGTGCTCAGCTACGACTACTTCCGCCGGCGCTTTCAGGAAGACCCCGCCATTCTTGGACAAACACTCATCGTCAACGACAAGGGCTACACGATTGTCGGTGTCGGGCCGCGAGGTTTCGATGGCACCACGCTCGGTGTGACGCCCGAGGTATTCGTGCCCATCACGATGCGCGGTGACGTCCAGCCGAGCGTAACCGGTCCGGGATTCGACAACCGCCGCTCGTACTGGGTGTATCTGTTCGCGCGGCTGAAGCCTGGCGTCACGATCGAGCAGGCGCACGTGGCCATCAACGGGCCGTATCGTTCCATCCTGTCGGAGGTCGAAGCCCCGCTCCAGCGCGGCATGAGCGACCAGACGATGGCCCGCTTCCTGGCGAAGCAGGTGAGTGCGACGCCCGGCATATCGGGGCAGAGCAGTGTGCGCGATCAGGCTCGCACGCCGCTGCTGGTGCTGCTGGCGGTCACAGGGACGGTGCTGCTCATTGCCTGCGCCAACATTGCCAACCTGCTGCTCGTGCGCGGCGCCGGCCGCGCCGGCGAGATGGCCGTGCGCCTGTCGATTGGCGCCAGCCGCTGGCAGCTCGTGCGGCAACTGCTCACCGAGTCGGTGTTACTGTCGACCCTCGGCGCGTTGCTGGGCCTCGTGGTGGCAAAGTGGACGCTGGACCTGATTGCGTCGCTGGTTCCCGCCGAAACCGCCGCCCTTGTGGCGTTTCGCCTTGACCCGGCGCTGCTGGGATTCGCGGCGCTCCTCGCCGTGACCACGGGTCTGGTGTTTGGCCTGTTCCCCGCGCTCCACAGCACGAACCCCGGCCTGGCGGACACGTTGAAGGGACAGGCTGGCCAGCCTTCCGGCGCCCGCGCGGCCAGGCGGTTCCGCTCCACGCTGGCCACGGCGCAGATTGCCTTGTCGATGGCGTTGCTGGCACCGGCCGGGCTGTTTGCCATGAGCCTGTTCAACGTCAGCCGCGTCGACCTGGGGATCAGGACCGAGCGTCTCGTCACCTTTCAGGTGGCCCCGGCGCTGAACGGCTACGACACGCCGCGGGCGCGCGATCTTTTCGAACGGCTCGAACAGGACCTGTCGGCCCTGCCCGGTGTGTCGAGTGCCGTCTATGCCCTGGTACCGCTGCTGGCCGGCGATAGCTGGAACAGCGGTGTGACCGTGGAAGGATTCGAAGCCGGGCCGGACACCAATACCTCGGCGGCGTTCAACAGCGTTGGTTCCGGCTTCTTCGGCACGGTGGGGATGCCGCTGCGAGCGGGTCGCGACTTCAGCCTGGCCGATGGCGTCGGCGCGCCATCCGTGGCTGTCGTCAACGAAGCCTTCACGCGCAAGTTCGATCTGGGCGACGAGGCTGTTGGCCGGCGCATGAAGCTGTCGGCGTCTGGCGAGGGGCCGCTCGACATCGAGATTGTCGGTGTCGTCCAGGACGCGAAGTACAACGATGTGAAGCAGCCGGTGGTGGCGCAGTACTTCCGGCCGTACCGGCAGGCCGAGGAGCTGCCGTTCGGCACGTTCTACGTGCGGACGGAACTGGCGCCCGAACATCTGCTCACCGCCATTCCCGGCGTCGTCCGCGCGCTGGACGCCAACCTGCCGGTCATCAACCTGAAGACCATGGATGCGCAGATTCGCGAGAACGTCTTCCTGGACCGGATGATCAGCGTGATGTCCGCCGGTTTTGCGCTGCTGGCGACGCTGCTGGCGGCTATCGGGCTCTACGGCGTGCTGGCCTACACGGTGGCGCAGCGCACGCGCGAGTTCGGGCTCCGCATGGCGCTCGGCGCCGACGGCGCGCGTGTGCGCGGCATGGTGATGCGTCAGGTGGCGCTGATGGCCGTAGCGGGCGGTGCGGTAGGGTTGGCGGTTGGCGTGGCGGTCGGCAGGGCGTCCGAGTCACTGCTGTATGGCATGACCGGCTGGGACGTGCGCGTGTTTGCGGGGGCGGCGCTGATGCTGACGGCCGCCACGCTGGCGGCGGGCTATCTGCCGGCCCTGCGCGCGTCGCGCATCGAGCCCATGAAGGCACTGCGGTACGAGTAGGCGGGGAACGAGCGGGTTCTGCGCCGGTATACTGAGCGGAGCCCTCATGGAAAAAATCATCGTCCATGCCAAGTTCCACACCGGCCATCGCCAACTCGGCTATCCGGGGGAGTGCCGGTTCGTCCACGGGCACACGTGGCGGGGGACCGTGGCCATTTCCACCGACGAGTTCCCGCGCGACGAGCTCGATATGGCCCTGGACTTCGGCCACATCAAGAAGATCATGCGCGACCTCGACCACAAACTGCTGGTCACGCGCAACGACACCACCTTCATGAACCCCGAGCTGTTCGAGCCGGAGGGGATCGTGGTGCTCGAGGGGCGTGGACCAAGCGTCGAGAACGTGGCCGTCTACGTGTGGGATCACGTGGTGGAGACCATTCGCGCCAAGTTCCCGGACCGCGGCAAGACCTACCGCATCGAAGTGACCATCCAGGAAACCGAGAACAATTTCTTCATCGTGGACAAGGACACCCTCGTCTGAGAGGCTGCTGAAGAGCGCAGCCTGAAGGCAAAAGGGAAAAGGGAAAAGGCAGAACCGGCGTTTCAGGCCTAATCTGTGCAGTGTTCCGCCTTCTGCCTTTGCCTTCTGCCTTTGAGGTTGCCGCTTTTTCAGCAACCTCCCAGGGGCGTGGTCCGGCTGGTGCCGCTGGCGGCCGCGGCGGCGTGTGGCCGGGGCCCGTCCGGCGTGCAGCGTTAGGCGTTTGGCCGGGATCAGTGCTAACGTTACGACAGGAAATCCGAGACACCGGAAAGGGGGGCCCTCATTTCTGGGCCCCCCTTTTGTTTCACGACCGGTGTGCACCGTGGGAGTGACGATGGGACGCAAGCTGTTTGTTGGTAACCTGCCTTTTCAGACGACCGAGGATGAGTTGCACAGTCTGTTCAGCCAGGTCGATTCTGTGGAAACGGTTACCGTGATGCGGGACCAGATGACGGGCCGCGCACGCGGCTTTGCGTTCGTCGAGATGTCCTCGGACGAAGGTGCCCAGAAGGCAGTCGACCAGTTGAACAACACCCAACTGGGTGGGCGTACGCTGGCGGTCAACGAGGCTCGGCCGAAGGTGCCGGGTGGCGGCGGCGGCTTCGGTGGTGAGCGCCGTGGCGGCGGTGGTGGATACGGCGGCGGTGGTGGTTTCGGCGGTGGCGGTGGCAACCGTCGGCGCGAACCGCGCTGGTAGGCACCCCGACTCGCCCGATGCGGGCGACACCCTGAACGAGGAGGAGCATGGCCGTACGAGGACCGATGGGCCGAGGCAAGCGCGAGCGTGAGCGCGCGCGGGCCGAGCGGCAGAAGGAGAAGGCCGCGCGGCGCGAGGAGGCAAGAATCCGCCGCGCCAATGCGCCTGCTGGCTCCGGCGGCGAGGACCCAGACATCGCCGGCATCGTGCCGGGCCCCCAGGCCAACCCCTGGGGCGACGAAGACCTGCCGGAAGACGAGCCCACCGAGGACGAAGACGAGCAGGCCTGAGATCGACAACGCGCCGGACCCGCTACAAAGCAGGTCCGGCGCTTTGTCGATCTGGCGCTCTCGTGATGTGATGATCTCGAGATCGCCACATCACCAGCTCGCCAAATCTTCTAAGGTGCACTTGACGGAGGCACGCGGCGTTTGGTGAGCTGCTCGAAGGCATACGCCAGTTCGATCAGCCGCGGTTCACTGCACTTCGTGCCCGCGAAGCTCACCCCGTACGGCGCCGGCTTCGCGTTGAACCCGTCCGGGAACGGCGCGCCAGCCGGCGCGTTCGGCACCGTCGCAAACGGCACGATGACCGTCGGGTATCCCGGCTTGGCGGAAATGCCTGCGCCGCTCGCGCCCGGGAACAACAGCGCGTCGAGCGAGTGCGCGTTCAGCACCTCGTCGATGCCGTGTTCGGCCCCGAGGAAGATGTCCTTCACACGATCCGCTTCCCACTTGGCGCGATCGCGCTCCAGATCCACTTCGTCCGACACATCCAGGTGTACCTGACCGTACCGGATGGCGCCCATGTGCGCGTGCGCGCGGTTCCACTCACGCAGTTCGGTGAGTGACTTCAACGGCGCCTTGTCGCCCAGCGACGCCAGCCACGCGTTGAAATCGCGCTTCATGCCGTACTTGAGCGACGAAGAACAGTTCGCGTCCTTCCCCCGCACATCGTCCGGACCTGCGCACGTGCCCCACAGGAGGAAGTTCCGCGCCGGATCGGTGTCGACAATGCTGGGAATGTCGGCCTCGACGATCTCGGCGCCGGCCTGGCGCAGCACGTCGATGGCCTCGTCCATGGCCTTCTTCTGCTCGGGATTCAGACCACCGCGCGACTGGCTGGCACCGGGCGGCGTCACCGGGTCGTAGAAGTTGGCGCGGGGAATACCAATGCGCGCGCCCTTCAGCGCATCGGCCTTGAGGTGCACCGTGTAGTCGCGATTGGGTGGCGGCTGGCACACCGACGTGGCGGCGTCGTTGGGATCGGGAGAGGCGCTTTCGAGCACGCCCAGCAGGATGGCCGCGTCGGTCACGGTGCGCGCCATCGGGCCGGCCGTGTCCTGATCCGCGGTAATGGGGATGACGCCGTAGCGGCTGATACGTCCCACCGTGGGCTTGATGCCGGCCAGCATGTTCTGGTTGGCCGGGCTCAGGATGGAGCCCGACGTTTCGGTGCCGACGTTGGCGGCCCAGAAATTTGCCGCCGTGCCCGTGCCCGAACTCGAACCCCCCGTCCCCAGCACCGGCCGTCCGCCCTCGACGCGTGCGGCGGCGCTGGCCGCGCGCGGCGGTCCTGAGGACGCGGATGCCGGATCACGTGGATCGCGGCGCGGATCGTACGGGTTGAGCCCGAAGCCTTCGACCGCGTTGTAGTTGCCCGGCATGCCGTTGGTGACCCAGTTGGCCAGCTCGGTCAGCATGGTCTTGGCCATGATGATGGCGCCGGCATCAATCAGGTTCTGCGTCAGCGTGGCGTTGTAGGGCGGCACGAGACCGTCGAACGCCAGCGCGCCACCCGTGGTCGGCATGAACGAGGTGTTGATGTTGTCCTTGAGGGCAATGGGAATACCGTGAAGCGGCCCGCGCAGTTGTCCGGCTGCGCGCTCACGGTCGCGCTCGTCGGCCTCCTCGAGCACACGCGGATTGACCTGGATGACCGCGTTGATGGCATCCTCGTACATCGCAATACGCGTGAGGTATTGCGTTACGATTTCACGAGAGGTGGTGCGGCCTTCACTGAGAGCCGCCTGCATCTCGGGAATGGTCGCTTCGACCACCGAAAACGGTGTGGTGTCTGCGGGTGGTGTGCTGGATGAGCACGCGGCAGCCACGGCTGTGGTGGCTAGGAGGAACGTTCGAAGCAGTCCGGATCGCATGGCGCGGCATGCTAGCACGTGAGTGGGCAGCGGCACGACGTCCCGGGACAATCGCCGGGACGGACAACGGCGCGGCAGTACAGCGGCGCCGGGGTAGTGCGGGTCCGGTAAGGCGCCTCATCCTTCCCATGACAATTGCCGTCCTGTGCCTGTCTGGAAGTACGGCAGGCGCGCAGGACACCACGGGCGTGGGTGCCATTACCGGGCGCGTGCAGACGCCGGACGGCAGCCCCGTCGCAGGCGTGCGCGTGTGCGTACTCGACACCACGCAGTGTGCGGTGACCACCACCAGCGGCAATTTCCGTATTGCCGGGCTCCGTGCCGGCAGCTATCGCCTGGAAGTTGTGCCGCCCGACGGCCTGCCGTTCGTCAGCAACCCTGTGGCCGTGCGCGCGGGGCTCGATGGCCGCGTGGACGTCGATCTGCCCGAAGTCACCGAGGTGAAGCAGGACGTGACCGTGACCGCGCCGGCGTACAGCATGCCGGAGGAAGTGAAGACGTCGGGATTTCTCGTCGCGCCGCGCGAGGTGCTGAAAAACGCCGGCGCGCTCCAGGACGTGTCGCGCTACATCCAGTCGCTCCCCGGCGTCGTCATTGGCGCCAGCGACTTCCGCAACGACATCATCGTCCGCGGCGGCAGCCCTCTCGAGAACCTCTTCATTGTCGACAACGTCGAGGTGCCCAACATCAACGCGTTTGCGAACTTCGCGTCCGCCGGCGGCACGGTCGGCATGATCGACGCGCAGGTGCTGCAGGACGTGACGTTCCTCTCGGGCGGTTATCCGGCGCCGTATGTCAACCGCACCTCCAGCGTGCTGCAGATGACGCAGCGCGAAGGCAGCCGCGAGGAGTTTCGCGGGTGGGCGACGATGGGGTTTGCGGGTGCGGGGACGGTGCTGGAGGGGCCGCTGGGGAGAGGCGGACGGGGATCGTGGTTGCTGTCGGCGCGCCGCAGCTTCCTGGATTTGTTCACGGACGATATCGGGTTTGGCGGCGTGCCGGTGTTGTACACCTTGAACGGCAAGGTGGTCTACGACCTCACGCCGCGCGACCGCGTATGGCTGGTGAACCTGAGCGGTGTGGACCGCATCCGCCTGGGGTTGCGCGACGAAGAAGAGCCGACCGACGCGCTGTCGACGCTCGATATCCGGTACGAAGGTTCGCGCACGG
>CAZZGM010000061.1:8554-11756 GCA_964653955.1 uncultured Bifidobacteriaceae bacterium
CGCCTGTTCGGCGCGCGCGGCGTGGGTCTGCTGGGCGTCACGCATTCGCGAGCCAGCGTCGGGCAGCGCGTGCGCGACCTCGCCCAGCACGGACCTCCGCCCGTTGGCCCGCCGGACGACATCATTGCCAACAGTCCGCTGGTGTACGTGGAGGATTCGCGTGAGGGAGAAACCACCGTCAAGTACGACCTCACGCTCAACGTGCCATACGTGGACCGGATCCAGGCGGGCGGCAGCTTCAAGGTGTTCCATCTCGACTACGGGGCCGATTCGCCTTTCGGCAACGACACGCCCTGGTCGCCGGTACCGGGTGTGGATCCGTTCGAGCTGGACACGAGCTTCCGTACCCACCAGTCCGGGGCCTACGTCCAGATGACGAAGTCGCTGGCGCCGCGCGTGGGGGTAACCACCGGACTCCGCTTCGACGACTACGCTTACCTCGCGGAGCGGCGCCTGAGCCCGCGCCTGGGCGCCACGCTTCGCCTCACGCCATCGCTGTCGTGGAACGCGAGCTACGGGCGCTACTACCAGCAGCCGGGGTTCCTGTTCCTGACGGCGTTTCCCGAAAACCGTAACGTGGTGCCCTGGCGCGCCGATCATTACGTGACCGGGCTGTCGTGGTCTGGGCCACGGAACGTTCGTGGCACGTTCGAGGTGTATCGGAAGCGGTACGGCGACTACCCGGTGGCCACCACGCTGCCGTCCGTCTCGCTGGCCAACGTCGGCGACACGTTCAACGCGCGCGAGATTCTGTTTCCGCTCACCAGTGCCGGCCGCGGGCACGCCACCGGCATGGAACTGTTCGTCGAGAAGCGCCTCACGGATCGTTTCTATGGGCAGGCGAACCTGGCTTTCTCACATACGCGCCATGCGGCGCTGGACGGCGTGATGCGTCCCGGCGCGTTCGACTACCCATACGTGCTCAATCTGACCGGCGGCTACCGGATTTCACCCACATGGGAAGTGTCGAGCCGTGTGGTCCTGCTCGGTGGTCGGCCCTACACGCCATATGACGATGAGGTGTCGGCGGCGCAGCGGCGTGGCGTATTCGACCTGTCGCGTGTCAACGCCGAACGCAGCGCGGCTTATGCCCGCGTCGACGTGCGCGTCGACCGTACGGTCATGGTGAACGGCAAGCCGTTCAATGTGTTCTTTGGCGTGCAGAACATCCTCAACCGGAACAACTTCGGCGGTGAGGTGTGGAACCGTCGTGCCAACGCGCGCGACCCGCTGGAGCAGATGGGGCTGTTTCCGATTGGCGGGCTCGACTGGCGATTCTGAGCGACCATATCGGCATGCCCACGAACCGGCACGATCAACCCGTCGGCGAGCCGCTGCCCGATTGGACAGCTCCGTCACACCCGCCCCGCACGGCCATGCAGGGACGTCATTGCCTCGTGCGGCCCCTTGCCGCGGACGATGCCCCGGCATTGTGGGAGGCGTTTGGTGCCGATGTCGACGGCCATGACTGGACGTATCTGCCGTACGGTCCCTTCGATCGGTACAACGACTTCGCGCGCTGGGTATCGACGGTCGCCGCCGCAGACGACCCGTTGTTCCACGCGATTGTCCCGGCCGAGGCGCCGCAGACGCCGGCCGGGGTGGCGTCTTATCTGAGGATTGCGCCGGCGGCGGGCAGCATCGAAGTGGGGCACATCCACATCGGCCCGCGGCTTCAACGCACGCCGGCATCCACCGAGGCGATGTACCTGATGATGCGCCGGGCTTTCGAGCTCGGCTACCGGCGCTACGAGTGGAAATGTGATGCGCTCAATGCCCCGTCACGGCGGGCGGCCGCGCGGCTGGGGTTTTCCTACGAGGGCACGTTCCGCCAGGCGGTGGTGGTGAAGGGACGCAACCGCGATACGGCCTGGTATGCGTGCATCGATCGGGAGTGGCCCGCGCTTCGCGCCGCGTTCGAGACGTGGCTGTCGCCCGACAACTTCGACGCCGACGGACGGCAGCGGCGGTCCCTGTCGTCGTTCACGGCCAGCATCCTCGTCGCGCGGGGATAGCGCGCTGCGGAAACAGCGCACGGCCGCGTTCACGACCCGTTGCGCCGTCCTTACACCCGTGCGCCATGCTCAGCGGACGCCCCACTTGCCGGTGCCCATAGCGGCAATGTAGAGAAAGAGGAAGCAATAGAGCGCCGCCAGCTCGCCACCGTTCTGGATGGGCCAGAACCCCTGCGGCACGTGGGCCGTGAAATAGGCCACGGCCATCTGCCCGCTGGCCAGAAACGCCCACCAGCTCGTGAACAGGCCCAGCGCGATCGACAACCCGCCCACTGTTTCGATGACTGCGGCGATGCCCATCTGCGACATCATGTCCACCTGCTGGCCACCGAGCACGCCGAACATTTTCTGGAGGCCGTGCAGCGAGAACAGCAGGCCTGACACCACACGAAGGGCAAAGTAGAAGGTCGTACGCTGGGATGAGAGCAGCTTGTCCATGCTCTTCATCTTACGGGACGCACGTGCCGTTCGTCCGTCTGCTGCTCACGACCGTGCGCCAAGCTGCGCCAGTCGCGAGCGAAAATCGCGCGGCAGCGGGGCCTCCGCCGCAATCCGTTCACCGGTCAGCGGATGCGGAAACGCCAGCGTGGAGGCGTGAAGCATCGGACGATCGGTCGGCCGCGCCGACTCGCGTGCACGTCCATAGACCCGATCACCCGACACCGGATGACCGATGGATGCCAGATGGATCCGAATCTGATGCTGGCGTCCGGTTTCGAGCGTCAGCTCGACCAGCGCGTTCTTCGCAAAGCGCTCCACGACACGGTAGTGCGTCCTCGCGCGAAGCGTTTCGGCGCCGCGCGCGGTCACGTCACGCCGGCCATCCTGATAGTCCGCGGCAATCGGGCGATCGATGGTGCCGCTGTCGGACGCGGGCACGCCTTCGACAATGGCCAGGTAGGTGCGATTGAAACGATGCGCCGCAAACAGCCGCCGGCCGGCGGCGTGCACATCGCGGCCGAGGGCAATGGCCAGCGCGCCGGATGTCCCACGATCCAGCCGATGCAGCATGCCCACGTATGCCTGGCGCCCCCGCTTGTGCTGCGCATACACCCGGGCGCGGGCCAGCATCGAGTCCTCGTGCGCGGCACGCCCTGGCGCGGATGGCACCGTCAGCACGCCCGCCGGCTTGTTGACGACAATGAGGTCGCGGCCTTCGTGCAGCAGCGCCAGCCGCTCGGGGCGGC
>CAZZGM010000062.1:0-8935 GCA_964653955.1 uncultured Bifidobacteriaceae bacterium
CGGCCGCGGCCGTCATCACCTCGCGGACGCCAATCGTGTCGAACAGCTCGAACGGCCCAAGCTCCCAGCCAAACCCCCACCGCATCACCCGGTCCACATCGTCCATGGAGTGCGCGATGTCCGGCGTGGCGCGCGCGGTGTAGACCAGTGTGGGCGCGAGCGTCTCGCGGAGGAACTGTCCGGCCTTGTCCTTGCTGTGGAACAGCATCCGGATGCGCTCGCCGAGGTCGTCCATCGACTTGCCGGCATCGATGGACGGGATGGCGGCGCTCTTCTTCGGCCGATACTCCAGCGTCTCGAGATCCAGCGTCCAGATTTCCGTTTCGCCCGCGGTGTTCTTCCGCCGTTCGTAGAAGCCGCGGCCGGACTTCTCGCCTAGCTGCCCGCGCGCAATCATCTGGTCCACGAACGCGGGTACGGCAAACGCGGCACGGTCGTCCGGATTGTCGAGCCGCTCGTGCAGGTTGCGCATCACGTGCGCCAGCACGTCCACGCCGGCAATGTCCATGGTGCGGAACGTGGCCGAACCGGGGCGTCCGATGGCGGGCCCCGTGATGGCGTCGACTTCTTCGATGGTGTAGCGGCCGGAGGTCAGCGCGTCGAGCATGCGCGCCACGCCGTAGAGCGCGATGTGGTTGCCGATGAAGTTCGGTGTGTCCTTCGCGACGACGACACCCTTGCCGAGCAGCAGGTCGCCGATGCGGGTGATGGCGGCCACCACCGCCGGATCCGTCTCGGGCGTGGGAATGATTTCGAGCAGCCGCAGATAGCGCGGCGGGTTGAAGAAGTGCGTGCCCAGCCAGTGGTGGCGGAAGTCGTCGGAGCGTCCTTCGGCAAGCGCCGCAATCGGGATGCCCGAGGTGTTGCTGCTGACCATGCTGCCTGGGCGGCGCGCGGCGTCCACGCGTGCCAGAAGCTGCTGCTTGACATCGAGCCGTTCGACAACGGCCTCGATAATCCAGTCGGTGCCGGCAATCTGCTCCAGATGCGTGTCGAAGCCGCCGGTGGTGACCAGGCGGCGCACATCGGGCGTGAACTGCGGATCCGGCTTGAGCCTGAGCGCCTTGTGGAGACCGTCGCGGGCTGCTTCGGGCGTGAGGTCGAGCAGCAGCGACGGGATGCCGGCGTTGGCAAAATGCAGCGCGATTTGCGCGCCCATCGTGCCGGCACCCAGCACGGTCACCGCATTCACATTGATGGGTGTCATCGTCCGAGGTCTCCAATCAGCGGCTCCACAGCCGCGCCTGCCCGCGCCGCGCCCGGCACCGGTGCTATTGCTGGTGCAGCCGGGCCGCACCGCTGCTCCAGATGGTGCCCGGCGTCAGGGATCTGATCGACTATATCGCGGAGGCGTTCAGCCGCCTTCGGTGCCACGCGTCTCCCGCGTTCGATGCCGGCGCCGGTAGCACGCGCGTGTGCTAGTGTGACCGCGTCATGCGCACGTACCTCCTGTGTCTGTCCATTGTTCTGGCTGCGTCGGCAGCCTGTTCCTCGGCACCCTCCGAATCCACGACCAGCACTGGCGATGCTGACGCCCGCTGGTTCGCGCATGTGGAAGCGTTGGCCAACGACGCGATGCGCGGGCGGGAGACGGGCAGTCCCGAGCACCGGAAGGCGGCGGAGTACGTGGCCGACCAGTTCCGGGGCGCCGGGCTCGCGCCGGCGGGCACGGATGGTTTCTTGCAGCCGGTGGAATTTCGCTCGCGCCGTATCGTCGAGGAGGAGTCGAGTCTGGCGCTCGTGCGCGGCGGCGCGGTCGTCCCGCTGACGCTGGGCGATGATGCGACATTCGGGATGCGGATCGATCCGGCGCCGCAGGTGGAAGCGCCGCTGGTGTTTGCCGGCTATGGTCTGCAGATTCCCGAAGCCGGCCACGACGATTTTGCCGGCCTCGACGTGAGGGGCAAGGTGGTGGTGCACCTGTCGGGGAGTCCGGGCGGCGTACCGGGGGCGCTGAGCGCGCACTATCAGTCGGCCGCCGTGCGCTGGGCCACGCTTCGCCGCCTTGGCGCCATTGGCATCATCTCGGTTGCCAACCCGCGAACCGTGGAAGTGCCCTGGGAACGTTCGTCACCCAATCGTCTCAACCCGGCCATGGCCCTGGCGGACGCGTCCCTGGACGATGCGGCGGGGCAGCAGGTGTCGATTGCGTTCAATCCGGCGCGGGCGGAGCAGTTGTTCGAGGGGTCGGGACAGACGTTCGCGTCGATTCTGGAAGCCGCGGATGCCGGACGCGAGTTGCCGCGCTTTGCACTGCCCGCGAGCGTGCGCGCCACGGTGGCGGTAAAGAACGAGGCCATCACCTCCGATAACGTCGTTGGCGTGGTCCGCGGATCGGATGCGGCGCTGGCTGGCGAATATGTCGTGCTGACCGCGCACCTGGATCACGTTGGCGTGGGTGCGGCCGTCAATGGCGACACTATCTACAACGGCGCCATGGACAACGCGTCAGGTATTGCCACGCTCATCGAGGCGGCTTCGGTGGTGGCGGCGGCGCTGCCCAGGCGGTCGGTGCTGTTCGTGGCGGTGACGGCAGAGGAGAAGGGATTGCTCGGCTCGAGGTACTTCGCGCTCAACCCGACCGTTCCGCGCGACGCGCTCGTGGCCAACATCAACATGGACATGTTCCTGCCGTTGTACCCGCTGGAAAGCCTGATGGTGCTGGGCCTGGACGAGTCGGATCTGGGCGACGACATTCGCGCCGTGGCGGACGAGATGGACATTGGCGTGCGGCCGGACCCGCAGCCACAGCGCAACCGGTTCATTCGTAGTGATCAGTACAGCTTCATCCGCGAAGGTGTACCGGCGCTGGCCATGAAGGTGGGCTTCGAACCCGGATCGCCCGAGGAGCAAATCGACGCCGACTGGACCCGCGAGCGTTACCACGCGCCGTCCGACGATCTGGATCAACCCATCGACCGCGATGCTGCCGTGGGTTTTACCAACGCCATCGCGCGCCTGTCGATCCGCGTGGCCAATCGCGACACTCGTCCGGCATGGAAGGAAAGCAGTTTCTTTCGGCGCTTCGCGCCATAGAGACTTGGCGATTTAGTGATCTGGTGATCTGGTGACTTGCCCCCGCTGCGCGGCTCCCATGGAGGAGCACACGTTCGACGGTCATGGCGGCCGTGCCGTCGTGATCGACCTCTGTTACGCGTGTCAGGCGCTCTGGTTCGATCACCGTGAGAACCTGGCGTTGACGCCGACGTCCACACTCGCCCTGTTTCGATTGATTGGCGAACACACGGCCCGGGCGACGCCCATCGAGAACCAGCCGGCGCGTTGTCCGCGCTGCCGCGGACAGTTGCGGCTGGTCAACGATCTCCAGCGGCAGACGCGGTTCCAGTACCTGCGGTGTCCGAACCAGCACGGGCGATTCATTACCTTCTTCGAGTTCCTCAAGGAAAAATCGTTCGTCCGCGCGCTGACGCCGAAGCAGGTGGCCGACCTTCGCGAGAGCGTGCAGTTCGTGAACTGTTCCAACTGCGGCGCGCCCGTCGACCTGGGGAAGGGAACAGCGTGCGGACACTGCAGGTCGCCGCTGTCGATGCTCGACCTGTCGCAGGCGGAGACGCTGGTGCAACAACTGCGTAACGCCGACCGCTCCGGGCAACCGGTCGACCCGGCGCTGCCGCTGGAACTGGCCCGTGCGCGCCGCGAAACAGAGGCGGCATTCGCCAGCCTGGCGCAGGATCCGGTCTGGATGCAGGACCTCACGTCGGCCGGCCTCGTTGCCGCCGGCCTGCACCGCCTGGCGGGCTGGTTGAAGCGATAGCGCGTCTGCCGTTCGCGTTCCGCCTTTCCCCTTTTGCCTTCTGAAGTAATATCCCTCGCATGGGATTGATGGATTTCATCAAGGGTGAGCTGCTCGAGATCATCGAGTGGACCGAAGACTCGCGCGACACCCTGTCGTACCGGTTTCCCGACGAAGACAAGGCCATCAAGAACGGCGCCCAGTTGATCGTCCGGGAGTCGCAGGTGGCGCAGTTCGTCTACCTGGGCGAGTTTGGCGACACGTTCGGCCCGGGCAAACACCGGCTGACCACCGACAACATCCCGGTCCTGACCAAGATCAAGTCGTGGCCTTACGGGTTCAACTCACCCTTCAAAGCCGACGTCTATTACGTCGTCACGCGGCTGTTCACGGGGAACAAGTGGGGCACGTCCAACCCCGTGATGCTGCGCGACACGGACTTCGGCGTCGTGCGCGTGCGCGCCTTCGGCACCTATGACTTCAAGGTGGTCGAGCCGCGGACGTTCCTGCGGGAAGTGGCCGGCTCGGATCACAACTTCAGGCTCGACGAGTTCAGCGATACCATGCGGTCGCGCGTCGTCAGCATTTTCACGGATGCCATCGCGTCGGCGAAGATCCCGGTGCTGGACGTCGCGGCCAGGTATACCGAGCTGGGCGACGCCCTGTTGCCGCTCATCAACCCGGCGGTGACCTCGAAATACGGTCTCGAGCTCACGAGCTTCATCGTGGAGAACGTGTCGGTGCCGCCCGAGGTGGAGCAGGCCATCGACAAGCGGTCGAGCATGGCCGCCATTGGCAACCTCAACGACTTCGTGAAGTACCAGATGGCCAAGGGCTTCGAGTCCGGCGGCGGCGGCGCGGCCGGGACGGCGGCGGAACTCGCTGTGGGCTTCGGCCTCGCGCAGCAGATGATGCAGCAGGGGTTTGCCGGTGGACAGGCGACACCAACGGTGGCGACAGGCACCGGCGCTATTGGCGCGGTGATTCCCGTGCAGACACCGGCACTGCCCGAGCTTCTGAGCCCCGCCGATGCGGCGCAGGCACTGGGTGTATCGGAAGCCGACGTGCTCGTCATCCTCGAGTCGGGCGAACTCAAGGGCAAGAAGATTGGCAGCTCGTGGCGCATCACCCGCGCCGCGCTCACGGCTTATCTGGAGGAATAACCAGGTCTGGTGATTTGGCGTTCTGGAGATCTGGTGAGCTCGTGATCTCGCGATCGGGCGAACCCGAATCCTGCGAATCTGGCGAACCCGCTCCGCTCGTACAAACGACTCGCGCGCTTCGGCGCGGCAAGCCCTGAACTTCCGCACCCGAGAACCTGAGGCCCCCGGAACCCGGTATGGACCCCCTTCGTTCCCTCGACAAGCATGCCTGCCCGGCCTGCGGTGCGCAGGCCGAATGGAACCCGGGCAAGCAGATGCTGGTGTGCGCCTACTGCGGCACCGAAGCGCCCTACGTCGTCGACCGTGAGACGGGCAAGGTCGTGGAACTGGACCTGGTCACGGCGCTACGCGAGATTCCCGAGGCAGAGCGCGGCTGGATGACCGCGACGCGCAGCGTGCAGTGCCAGAGCTGTCGCGCTGTCATGGTGTTCGACGCCACGCGCGTCGGGCAGAACTGCGAGTTTTGCGGTTCGCCAGCACTGGTGGACTACGAAGAAATCAAGTCGCCCATCCGGCCACAGGGCGTGCTGCCATTTCGCGTGGACCGCAATCGTGTCCGCGACGACATCCGCACGTGGTGGCGCAGCAAGTGGTTTGCGCCGGGCCGGCTGTCGAAGGCGGCGCTCGTCGACACCGTCCACAGTCTTTACATCCCGTACTGGACGTTCGACGCGACGGCGCGGTGTCCCTGGGAAGCCGACGCGGGACACTACTACTACGTCAACGTGGAAGGCCGCGACAGCGCCGGCAAGCGTGTCGTCCGCCGCGAACGGCGCACCCGCTGGACGCCGGCGTCCGGCACGCTGACGCACGCCTTCGACGATGAGCCGGTGCCGGGGACACAGGGGTTGCCGCTGGAGCTGCTGCGGCAGGTGGAGCCGTTTCCGACCGGCGATGTCGTGCCCTACGATACGGCGTTCCTGTCGGGACACGTCGTCGAACACTACCGGGTGGTCCTGATCGAAGCCGCCGAGCAGTCGCAGCGGCAGATGTATGCCACGCTCGAACGCCTGTGCGCCGCGCAGGTGCCGGGCGACACCTACCGCAACCTGCGCATCCACCCCACCTTCAGCGATCGTACGTTCAAGCACGTCCTGGTGCCCATCTGGCTGCTCACCTACAACTACGGCCCCCGCGCCTTCCAGGTCCTGGTCAACGGGTACACCGGCCGGATTGCCGGCAAATATCCGATCAGCGTGTGGAAGGTGATTCTGGTGACGCTCCTCGTCCTGGCGGCACTGGCCGTGGTGCTTTACTTCGGCGGCTGAGCATTCTGATCACCAGATCGTCAGATCGCCACATCTCCACATCACCAGATCACGATATCTCCAACTCTCAGCTTTCCTCCCTTGTGTCACAATCGCTCCCTCTCTACCCCCGGAGCGTCCATGAAGCACCTGGTTCTCGTCGTTACGCTGCTCGTTGCCGTTTCGTGTTCCCCCGCGTCACCACCGGTGGCGCCCGAAGTGGCGGCCTGGCAGGAGCGGGCAGCCGGCATCACCGTCATCCGGGACGACTGGGGCGTGCCCCATGTCTACGGCAAGACCGACGCCGATGCGGTGTTCGGCCTCATGTATGCGCAGGCCGAGGACGACTTCAACCGCGTCGAAACCAACTTCCTCAATGCGATGGGCCGGCTGGCCGAGGCCGAGGGCGAAGCCGAAATCTGGCGCGACCTGCGGATGAAGCTGTTCATCGATCCGGCGGAACTGCAGGCCTCCTACAAGGAAAGCCCGGCGTGGCTGCGGGCACTGATGGACGCGTGGGCGGACGGGCTCAATTATTACCTGCACACGCATCCCGAAGTGACGCCGCGCGTGTTGACGCGCTTCGAGCCGTGGATGGCACTCAGCTTCAGCGAGGGCAGCATTGGCGGCGACATCGAACGTGTGTCGCTCGCGCAACTCGAGGCGTTTTATGGCGGCAATGCTTCGCGTCAGGTGGCATCGGCGGATTCCGCGCTCGACTATCCCGCCGAACCGACCGGGTCCAACGGTTTTGCCATTGCGCCCGCCAATTCGGCCACGGGGAACGCGCTGCTTTTCATCAACCCGCACACGTCGTTTTTCTTCCGTGAAGAAGCGCACATGGTGAGTGAAGAAGGGCTCAACGCCTATGGTGCGCTGACCTGGGGACAGTTTTTCGTGTACCAGGGCTTCAACGAGACGGCAGGGTGGATGCACACCTCGAGTGGCGTCGACAACATCGACGAGTATCTCGAGACCATCATCCGGAAGGGCGACGAGGTGTTTTATCGGTACGACGGCGAAGAGCGGCCCGTGCAGATGAAAAAGGTCGTCGTGCCCTACAAGACCGACACGGGGACGGCCGAGCGTGAGTTCACCGTCTACCGCACCCATCACGGTCCCATCGTCCGGGAAGTCGACGGCCAGTGGGTGGCGGTGCGACTGATGGAAGAGCCGCTGAAGGCCCTGCAGCAGTCGTATCTGCGGACGAAGGCCAGGAACCTGGCCGAGTACCGCAAGACGATGGAGCTGCATACGAATTCGTCGAACAACACCGTGTATGCCGACGCCGAGGGGAACATCGCCTACTTCCACGCGAACTTCGTCCCGCGGCGCAACCCGCGCTTCGACTGGACGCGGCCGGTGGACGGGAGCACGCCCGACACCGAGTGGGATGGCGTGCACGGCATCGATGAGAGTCCCAATGTGTTCAACCCGCCGGTCGGCTGGATCCAGAACACGAACAACTGGCCCTATTCGGCGTCCGGGCCCGACAGTCCGAAGGAACGGGATTACGCGACCTACTTCGATCGCAACGGCGAAAACCCGCGCGGCGTGCACGCCGTGCAGGTGCTGGAAGGCAAGAAGGACTTCACGCTGGAAACGCTCCGTGACGCCGCGTTCGACACCTATCAACCGGAGTTCGCAACGCTCGTGCCGGCGCTCGTGAGGGCGTGGGACCAGCTGGGTGCGTCGAGTCCGCTCAAGGCCCGGCTGCGCGCCCAGGTGGATGTGCTGCGGACGTGGGACTACCGGTGGTCGCTGGAGTCGGTGGCCAACACGCTGGCGGTGTTCTGGGGTGAGGAGCTGTGGCGCCGCTCGACGCCCGATGCGCAGAAGGCGGGCGTGACGGTCTACCAGTATCTGCGCACGCACGCCACGCCGGCGGCTCGCCTGGACGCACTGGCCGCGGCTTCCGATCGGATTGCCGAGGGCTTTGGCAGATGGGATACGCCGTGGGGCGAGGTGAACCGGTTCCAGCGCCTCACCGGTGACATCGTCCAGAAGTTCGACGACAAGGGCCCGAGCACGCCAGTCGGGTTTCCGTCGGCGCGCTGGGGATCGCTGGCCTCGTTTGGCGCGCGGGCATATCCGGGAACCCAGCGCTGGTATGGCACGAGCGGCAACAGCTTCGTGGCGGCGGTGGAGTTTGGCGACCGCGTGCGCGCCAGGGCGGTCACGGCCGGCGGGCTCAGTTCCAATCCGAACTCGCGGCATTTCAACGATCAGGCCGAGCGGTATGCGGCCGGCGATCTGCGCGATGTGTATTTCTATCCGGAAGACGTGAGGGCACACGCTGAACGGGAGTACAAGCCGGGACGGTAGCAGTGCGAAAATGGACGCATGGGTTGTGCGTCTGCTGTCGATCGTCTCCGTGGACTCGTTGCCGGAGCGCTGCCGCCGGAACTGGCCGATGCCACGATTGTGGTGGGGCATCCCGGTCTGCTCGAGGACTATGCCTTCGGACTGAGCCTCTACACGCTGCTGCTGCGTGAGGACGCGTCGTGGCGTTCGCTGCAGCGTTCGGCGGCGCTCGAAACGCTGGTGGAGGTGGACGTCCTGGTGGCGGTCCACGCGCCGCCGGAGCGTGGGTTCGATGGGATCCGGCTCCTGGAGATGGCATGCCAGGTGATTCGAGACAACCCGAAGCTCGACGGCGTGGTGCCACAGGCCACGGCCACCATGCTGCTGCGTCCCACCACCATGGACGAGTTCACGCGTCTCTGGCGGGCGCTGGCGACACCGGCGCGGCCGCGCGATCCATGCAGAAG
>CAZZGM010000062.1:8945-11717 GCA_964653955.1 uncultured Bifidobacteriaceae bacterium
CTGGCGACACCGCTGCAGCCGGCGGTGGTGTGCACGCTGCGTGTCGTGTCGGTGCGTCCTGAGGACGAGGCGGGTCCGGTCGTCGAGTAGTGGGCTGTCAGGTCGATTGCCGATGCCAGGTGCGCGGGACCCGGGGGGACACCGTGCAGCGCCGAGGTCGACACTCGATTGTGCGTTGAGACGCTCGCGTCGCGCCAGAACGGCTGAGGTTGCCGGGTGACCTGACGGTTGGCGCGCGGGGGCGCGTGGCTTGCACCGTCCGCCTGGGAGTAGAATGCGCCGGCAGGAGGCGCGCGTGAGGCAGTTGCTGGGGTGGGTGGTCACGGCCGGCCTCGGGATGTCGGCCATTGTCAGCGGCGGTGACGCGCAGAGCCCGTCCGCGGACGCGCGCCGTCAGTTCGTCCTCGACCGCGCGAAATCGCTGGAACTCGACACGCCGTACGAGCCGCCACCGGGTGACGTGCTGCAGCATCACACGTCAGGCTATGTGAAGGTGATGTGCTCGGCCGTGTTCGTGAGCGGTCTCGACCCGGAGTTCGCGCGCGAACACATCGGCTACTTCACGGGGCCGTACGATTCGCGGGCAAAGGTCAGCGCACCGGTCATCGATCGCGAGCAGCGGACGGTGAGCGTCACCATGCCCGACGGCGTGGTGCGGACGGCAAAATATCTGGGCAGCCAGGGCTGCGTGGCGTTGCCGCCGGGGCAAACGGAGGTGTCGTTTGCGCCGGTCCAGGTCACCAGCACGCTGCCGGACCCGAAAACACAGGACTGGCCGATGGGCGATCGCCTGCCGTCCACACCTTTACCGAAGGAGCTGGACGCCGGCAGACTGCAGCAGGTGGTGGACACCGCGTTCGATCCCGAAGGGTTCACCGCGGCGTTCGTGGTGACGTGGAAAGGCCGGATAGTGGCCGAGCGTTATGGGCCGGGCGTGACCGAGACCACGCCGCTCGAGAGCTGGTCCATGGGCAAGAGCCTGAGCGCGACGCTCATGGGCGTGCTCATCCAGCAGGGGATGTACGACCTGTGGCAGAAGGCGCCCATCCCCGAATGGCAGTCGCCGGGTGATCCGCGACAGGAGATCCGGATTGCCGACATCCTCCGCATGTCGAGCGGCCTGCGAATCACGGCCCCGCAGGATCCGGATTTCGATTCGAACGGCACGTATCCCGATCACCTGTATCTCTATACAGCGACCATCGACTCGTTCAAGTACGCGGCGACACGTCCGCTCCAGTGGCCGCCCAACACGGTCGGGCGCTATCGCAACACCGACCCGGTGCTCATCAACTACCTGATCCGCCTCGCGCTCGACAAACGCGGCGAACCGTATCACGCCTTCCCGCAGAAGGCGCTGTTCGACCGGATTGGTGTCCGCAACATGGTGATGGAGACGGATCCGCACGGCAACTTCCTCACGCAGGGCTACGAACTGGCGCCGGCTCGCGACTGGGCCCGGATTGCCAATCTTTATCTGCAGGACGGCGTGTGGAATGGCGAACGGATTCTGCCGGACGGCTTCGTGAAATTCGCCAGTTCGCTCGCCCCTGCCTGGGAAGCCGACAAGCGGTCCATCTATGGTGGGTTCTTCTGGTTGAACGGCGAAGAGTCGTTTCCCGTGCCGAAGGACGCGTATTACATGAGTGGTGTCGGTGGCCAGACCACCCTCATCATTCCGTCGCACGACCTGGTGGTCGTGCGCCAGGGCCACTACAAAGGTGCCGCCGCCGGCGGCCGCGCCCTGCGCAAGGCACTTGCTGAACTCATGGAGATCGTTCCGAGGACCTGACATGACATCTTTACGCCGCCTCCTCATCGCCGTTGCCATCCTCGCGTGTTTCCCGCTCGGCCGGATGATTGCCGTCGAACGTTCCATCACGGCCATGACGAAGGCCGCCAGCGCGTTCCTGGCCGAACTCACGCCCGAGCAGCGCGAGGCGGCCACCTTCCCAGTGGCGTCGGAGGAGCGCCTGCGCTGGCACTTCATCCCGAACGAGTCGTTCCCGCGCAAGGGCCTGTCGTTCCGGACAATGACCGACGCCCAGAAGGAGCGGGCACACGACCTGTTGAAGTCGGGCCTCAGTCAGCGTGGCTACATGACCGCCACCACCATCATTCAGCTCGAGGACGTACTGCGGGCCATCGAAGGCGGCCGGCGTATGGCGCGCGATCCGCTGGACTATCAATTCACCGTGTTCGGTACGCCCGGCGCCGCCGATGCCTGGGGCTGGCGCGTGGAGGGACATCACCTGTCGCTGCACTTCACCATTGCCGGCGGCAAGGCGGTGGCCACATCGCCGACGTTTACCGGTGCCAATCCGGCCGAGGTGCGCGATGGTCCACAGCAGGGCACGCGCGCACTGGCGCCGTTGGAGGACATGGGCCGCGCCATGGTGATGGCGCTCGACGACACACAGCGCACCGCGGCCATCTTCGATGCCACGGCACCGAACGACATTGCCACCATGAATACAAACGACATCGACCCGCTGTCACCAGCGGGCGTGGCCGCCGCATCGATGACACCGGCGCAACGCGAGGCGCTGACGCGGCTGATTGACGCCTATACCTCGATGATGGCCGACGATCTGGCGGCCGATCGGATGGCCAAGCTGAAGGCCGCCGGTCTCGAGAAGATTACGTTTGCCTGGGCCGGTCCGGTGGAGAAGGGCGCGAAGCACTACTACCGCGTGCAGGGGCCGACGTTTCTCATCGAGTACGACAACACGCAGAACGACGGCAACCACATTCACGCCGTCTGGCGCGACT
>CAZZGM010000063.1:0-11666 GCA_964653955.1 uncultured Bifidobacteriaceae bacterium
CGGAAGGCGCCGGTGGTGCCTTCCGGTGATGCGGCGTCGCCGGCGGCCCTGGGGATCCGTCCGCAGGGTGACACCGAGATCCAGCCTGACGTTTCGCAACTGCCGCCCGAGGTGCAGCAGATCTTCGCGTACATCGACGAGCACATCGACGAGCACGTCGAGAACCTCCAGAAGTGGATCCGCCAGCCCAGCATCTCCAACTCGGGCGAGGGCATGATCGAGTCGGCCGAGATGGTGAAGGGCTTCTTCGATGAGCTCGGCTGCCAGCAGACGCAGATTTTCGAGCCTGGTATCACCGAGTACGGCTCGCCGGCCAACCCGGTCGTCTATGCGAAGTGCGACGAGGGCGCCGAAAAGACGCTGATGATCTACTGGATGTACGACACGATGCCGGTCACGCAGGCCGACGCGTGGATTGAGCCGCCGTTCGAGGCCAACCTCATCGAGCAGGCGCCGTACAAGAAGGTACTGATCGGCCGCGGTGCCAGCAACTCGAAGGGCCCGCAGATGTCGCAGCTGAACGCCTTCCGCGCCATCAAGGCCGTGCACGGCAAGCTCCCGGTCAACCTGATCATCGTGGCCGAAGGCGACGAGGAGCGCATGGACATCGGCCTGCGCAAGTTCGTCAAGGATCACCCCGAACTGCTGGCGGGCGCCGACGCCATGCTGCTGTTCGGCGGCCAGGCGCCCAGCGGCGGGGCGGGATTTGGCGGCGGCTCGGAAGGCTGCGTCTACGTCGAGCTCATCACCAGTGGCACCGCCTGGGGCCGCGGTCCCACCGACTCGGACATCCACGGCAGCAACAAGCGCAGCGTCGACAGTCCAGCGTGGCGCCACATCAAGATGCTGGCGTCGCTGATCTCAGACGATGGGAATACGCCGCTCATCGAGGGATTCGAGGAAGGCCGCGTCGCCATCGAGCCGTGGCAGGAGACGGCGCTTCGCGAACAGGCGCAACGCACGGACCTCACCGTGGCCGCCGGAAACATCGGCGTGGCGCGCTACATCTCGGACGATCCCTACACGATGCTGCGGATGCAGCGGTTTGGCACGTCGTTCAACCTGGACGGCATCTGGGGCGGCAACATGTACGCGGGAGGCGCCGGCGCCATTCTGCCCAACAAGGTCACCTCGAAGCACAACTTCCGCTACGTCCCCAACATGAAAGGCCCCGACATCGTCAAGAAGCTGCGCGCGCAGCTCGACAAGAACGGCTACAAGGACGTCGAGGTGAAGATGATTGGCGACGTGCCGTGGGCGAAGATGAACACGGATCACGAAGCCGGGCGGGCGATGAAGCGCGCGTATGAGGTGATGAACATCCCGCACGGCAACCTGCGCTCGGAGTGGGGCATTGCCGGCGGCGGCGGTGCCGCGGGCGGCTACTGGCCGGCGTATCTCTTCGGCAATGGCGAGGTGGGCGAGAAGGTCTCGACGTTCGAGGGCGTGCCCATCGTCGGTGGTGGCGCGGGCCATGGCGGCCGCGCGCACGCGGCCAACGAGTACTACGTGATTGAAGGCGCGGGCAACGTGTACGGGATGGCTGGTGCCGAGAAGACCGTGGTGGCCATGGCCTACGCGTTCGCGGGCCTGATTCCGCCGGCGTCTGCGACTACGAACTGATGGCGCTGCTCGAAACGCGAGCCCTCACGAAGGAGTATCGCGTCGGCGACACCAGCGTCCATGCGCTCCGTGGCGTCTCGGTCGCCATCGACGCGGGCGAGTTCGTGACGGTGGTCGGGCCATCGGGATCGGGGAAGTCGACGTTCATGCACATCCTCGGCTGTCTCGATCGCCCGACGTCCGGGACCTACCTGATGCAGGGGCGGGATGTGTCGACACTGCCGCCCGACGAACTGGCCCGGGTGCGTAACGAGATGCTGGGGTTCGTGTTCCAGGGGTTCAACCTGCTGCCACGGACCTCGGCCGCGGAAAACGTCGAGCTGCCGCTGCTCTACACGCGGCAGGGAGTGGTGAAGGCGTCCGAGCGGAGGCAGAAGGCGATGGAGGCGCTGGACGCCGTGGGACTCACGGATCGGGCCACGCACCATCCCAACCAGTTGTCCGGCGGGCAGCAGCAGCGCGTGGCCATTGCCCGCGCGCTGGTGGCGAGTCCGTCGGTCCTGCTGGCCGACGAGCCGACCGGCAACCTCGATACGGCCACGAGCCACGAGGTGATGGAGATTTTCGGGCGGCTGCGCCGCGAGCGTGGCCTGACCATCGTGGTCATCACCCACGAACGCGATATTGCCGCCTACGGATCCCGTACCATTGATTTCAGGGATGGCCTGGTAACCTCGGACGTGCACCATGATCAGGCGCTGGCTCAGTCATCCGCTCGTTGATCTCGCGCTGAAGGCGCTGGGGCGCAATCGCCTCCAGACCGGGCTGACGCTGCTCGGCATGACCATTGGCGTGGCTACCGTGCTGGCCATGATGGCGGTGGGGGCTGGTGCCCAGCAGTCCATCGAACAGCAGGTGCGGGCGGCCGGTCTCAACCAGCTCACCATCCGCGCCGGCAACTGGCGTCCGAAGGTCGAGGACAGCGGCGAGGCCATCGCTCACCAGGGCGATGCCCGCGACACGCTGGTGCTGCCGATGTATCGCGGCGACGTGGTGCCGGTGGCGTTCCACCCCGAAGACGATCCCATGGAGAAGCACGACCATCCGCTGGCGCGTCAGCGGCTGGGAGATCTGGCGGCGGGCCTGGGATCGGCCGCCACGCTGTCGTTTGCGGATGCGGAGGCGATCCGGCGGATGCCGGGCGTGCAGTATGTGGCCGGCGGCGTTCACGAGAACGTGCGCGTGTTCCACGACGACCGCCGCTGGTTCACGCGCATGCATGGCACCGACGTGCAGATGCCGTCCATCAAACGCAGCTGGATGGTGTCGCAGGGCCGCTTCTTCACCCAGCGCGACCAGGATCGCGCGACGCAGGTGCTGGTGCTGGGGCAGATCGTGGCCGAAAAGCTGTTTGGCACCGACGCCCGCGCGGTCGGGCAGACCGTGACGCTGTGGAACCAGCCGTTCGAGGTCATTGGCGTCATCACCAGCGCCACCTGGGTGGTGCGGCCGGCGCCGGGCGACGATCAGTTCGACGCGGTGTACATGCCCTACACCACCACGCACCGGCTGCTGAACCTGTCGAAGCTCAACGACATTACGGTGACGGCGTCTTCGTCGGGTGACGTCACCAACCTGGCGCGCGACATCACCACGCTGCTGCGCCAGCGTCACGGCATCGGAGACGACGAGCCGGATGATTTCACGGTGTTGACGCAGGCCACGCGGGCGCTGACGACGGGAGGGCTGCCGCCGAGTGTGGCGCGGGCCGTGGCCGGCAACGTGGCGGAACTGGAGAAGGTGACACTCGGTCAACTGGCCACCACGCTCGAACGGGCGAGCCGGACCATGACCTGGCTGCTGGCGGCGGTGGCGGCGGTGTCGCTGGTCGTGGGCGGCATCGGCATCATGAACATCACGCTGCTGTCGGTCACCGAACGCACGCGTGAGATTGGCCTGCGCTTGGCCGTGGGCGCCCGCGCCCGCGATGTGATGCGGCAGTTCCTGGTGGAAGCCGTGGCCATTTCGCTGGCCGGTGGCGTGGCCGGCATCATCCTCGGCGTGATTGCCGCGGCACTGATTGCCCGGACGCTCAACTGGGCGACGGTGGTGTCGCCGCTGTCGGTGCTGCTGGCGTTTGGCGTGGCCGGTGCCGTCGGTGTGTTCTTCGGCTGGTATCCGGCGCGCCGCGCCTCGATGCTCGACCCGATCGTGGCGCTGCGGCGCGAGTAGATCCGATGCTGCGTCACCTCGCCGTCTGCACGCAGATTGCCCTGCGCGCCCTCGGACGTAACCGGCTGCGCACGGCGCTCACCATGCTGGGCGTCATCATTGGCGTGGCCGCCGTCATTGCCATGGTGGCGCTGGGTAGCGGCGCGCGTGCCTCGGTGGAACGATCGCTGAAGTCCGCCGGCACCAACATCATCCTCGTCAACGCCGGCAACTTCACGCGCGGCGGCGAAAGCATGAACATCGCCAGCGGTCTTGGCTCCGCCACCACGCTCACGCTCGAGGATCGCGAGGCCGTGGCCGCGTTGCCGCGGGTGGAGGTTGCGGCGGCCGGCGTGCGGACGCGTGCGTGGGTGACGGCACCACACCGTCGCGCGTTCACGCAGGTGCGCGGGACCGATCCCTCGCTGGCTGACGTGTACGCGTGGACGTTCGTGGAAGGAAACTTCCCGGCGCGTGACGATGTGGCGGTGCTGGGAAGGACAGCGGCCACGGAGTTGTTCGGCGAAGGATTTACCGGGCGCGGTGAGCGTGTGACGATTGGCGAGCGGACGTTTACCGTGGCGGGCGTCGTCCGCACCAGCGACGCGGAGCAGGACGAAACGGTGTTCCTGCCGCTGGCGCCGGC
Organism: uncultured Bifidobacteriaceae bacterium; assembly: GCA_964653955.1. Classification (GTDB taxonomy): domain Bacteria; phylum Acidobacteriota; class Vicinamibacteria; order Vicinamibacterales; family UBA2999; genus VFZN01. The sequence continues at coordinate 4,421 of CAZZGM010000063.1, forward strand.
ACAGGCGCTGCTCGGCATCCGTCACCTGCACACCATTTCCGTGTCGGTGGAGCAGGCCGGAGACGCCTCGCGCGTCGCGGCCGACATCACCGACCTGTTGCGTCAGCGTCACGCACGTGGTCAGAAACCGGCGACGACCGCCGGGCTCGGCGGCTATCAGGGACCGGGCGCCCTGGCCATCGTCGATGACTTCACGGTGAGAACGCAGGCCGCGGCCAACGTCACCAAGGGGCTTTACACCTCGGTGGCCGCGTTTGCGCTGGCCAACATGCCGAAGCTCGACGAGGTGACGCTGCAGGAGATGTCCGGCACCCTGGCCCGCGCCGGCGGCACCATGACGGCGCTGCTGGGCAGCATTGCCGGCATTGCGCTCGTGGTCGGCGGCATCGGCATCATGAACATCATGCTGGTGTCGGTGACGGAGCGGACCAAGGAAATCGGCCTGCGCCTGGCCGTCGGCGCCCGCCGCCGCGACGTGCTGATGCAGTTTCTCGTGGAGGCGGTCGTGATGAGCCTCATCGGCGGCGCCATTGGCGTGGCCGCCGGCGTGGCCACCGCCCACGGGCTGACAGCCGTGTTCGAGTGGCAGACCGACATCACTGCCGGCACCATTGCCCTGGCGTTCGGCATTGCCGCCTTCGTCGGCGTGGCTTTCGGTTACTACCCCGCCCGCCGCGCCTCACGCCTCGATCCAATAGATTCGCTGAGATACGAATAGATCTGGCGATTTGGTGGTCTGGTGACGTGATGATCGGCTCATGTGGTGATGTGGCGATCGTCACATCACCACCTCCGATCACTACCTCACCACATCACGAGATCTCCAGATCTCAATCTCCAGATCTCAACTGAAGGGGATTTCTATTTCGTGCCCTGCACCCAGAAGGTCGTAGGACACGGTCACCATGATGCCCGCGCCTTCGAGCGGTTTACCCGCCGCAATCCAGCTCTCGCCCGCATCGTCGATGGTCATGCTCAGGAGTTCGGGCGGGGCGTCTGGGCGTGTGACGACCAGGCGGACGTTGCTGGCGATGGACGCCGGCAGGTCTTCACGGATGGCGTCGGTCAACCACAGCGAGTGGCGGCCATCCGCTCCCAGCACCACCTCGTAGTGCACGTCGCCGTTCATCAGCACCAGGCCGCCGTGATGAGGGCTGTGATCGCCGTGCGGTTCGGTGATGCCCTCGTGCTGGGCATCGGCCGGGGCCGTGTTGCCCATGGACGTGGTGGCCTGTTCCGAACTGGTGCCGGATGGCGAGCATGCGGCTGCGGCAAGCGCCAACGCCATGGTGGCGGCAGCCAGCACGAACGCGCGTGAGAACGCTGCGTACGGACGTGCCCGGCCGGTCTGAGTGCGTGAGCGCGCCCGACGGGGGCCGTTGCCGGCGTTTACTGTCGTCATGTCTTTCATGCGAACAACACGGGCGATATCAGGCTGCCGGTGGCAGCGCTGGGGTGTCGGGTGTCGGATCTTCGGTAGGGGGCGGCAGCGCGTCGGGACCGGGCGTCGCCTTCAGCGCGCCGTACGACGCCAGGCCGCCGCCCAGCCACTCCGTGAGGGCAATGAGCAGTTGCAGGAAGTCGAAGCCATCGAGCAGCAGACCGACGGAGCGCGCGGTGGCCATGGCCACCAGGCAGCAGGCGCCGGCAAAGAGGCCAATGCGCACGAACTCCCGGCGGAAGGCACAGAGCAGCAGGAAGATGCCGACGCCGAACTCCATGCCGCCGTACATGGCCCGGAAGTCGGTGCGGCCGGCGGGGTTGGAGACATCTACTGACAACATCGCCGCCATCTCGTTCGGGTTGTAGATGAACGTAAACCCGAAACCGGCATAGGTGAGTGCGATTGTCGACAGAATCACCCGCCACAGCGTCATGCGGGGGATTCTAACCGAGTACACTGGAGCACCGCCGACGTTCCGGCGGCCGGAAGGAGACGTGAACGCATGAGCGAACAAGCCGAGTTGCCGTGGTACCGCCAGGTGAGCAGGTCGCAGTGGAAAACGTTCCTCACGACCTTTACGGCCTGGACGCTTGATTCGTTCGACTTCACGATTCTCACGTTCGTACTTCTCGACATCCAGGAGAGCTTCTCGGTGAACCGGGCGCTGGCGGGGGCGCTGGGCACTGTCACGCTGCTGTTCCGCATGGTCGGCGGCATTGGCGCCGGCACGCTCGCCGACCGGTATGGCCGGAAGGGGCCGATCCTCTTCTCGATTGCCTGGTACACCGTCTTCGCGCTCCTGAGCGGGTTTTCCACCTCCTACGTGATGCTGTTTGCCTTCCGCGGGCTGTTCGGCATTGGCATGGGCGGGATGTGGGCGGCCGGCATGCCGCTGGCGCTGGAGCAGTGGCCGGCCAAGTTCCGGGGCATTGCCTCGGGCATTCTCCAGGGTGGCTACTCGGCGGGGTTCCTGCTGTCGTCGCTCGTCTACCAGCTCGGCTATCCGCTCATCGACCATCGGCCTGAATGGGCGTGGCGCGTGATGTTGTGGGCCGGCGTCATCCCGGGCATTGCGATCTTCTTCAGGATGCGGCAGGTGCCCGAAAGCCCCGTGTGGCTTCAGCACCAGCAGGAGCTGAAGGCGCGTGGGGAGAAGCCGCGCCTGTCGGTGACGCGCATGTTCGACCCCGACCTGCGCTGGGTCACGCTCCACACGTCGGTCCTGATGGGCGGCTATGTCTTCATGTACCAGAGCACGACGTTCTGGTACCCGACACTGCTTACGCAGCTCCAGCACCAGCCGCTGGCGTTCCTGCTGCTGCTCAACGCGGGCGGTCTCATCGGGTCCGTCGCCTTCGGTACGTTGTCGGAATGGTGGGGCGGCCGGCGTGGTGCGGCTACGCTGGGGGTGGCGCTGGGCCTCGCATCCGCACCGGTCTATCTCTTCTCGGAGACCACCGGTGGACTGCTACTCGGTGCGTGGTTGATTGGCTTCCTGGCCTCGGGCGCGTGGGGTATCGTGCCCGGCTATCTCTCCGAACGGTTCCCCACGGACGTGCGCGGCGTCGGCACCGGTTTTTCTTATCACGTCGGCGTTGGCATCGGCTCGCTCGGCCCCCTGCTGATTGGCGCGCTCCAGGACGACGGGATGGATTTGCGGACGGCCATGCTGCGCTGCATTGTCGGTGCGGGCATGGCGTTGCTGGTGCTGCTGTGGCTGGGGCCGGAGACGAGAGGGAAAGAGCTGACGTAAGGAGGGGGCGCCTGCCTCTCCCCGGCCCTGCACGTCGATGGCGTTACCGTAGCGAGCCTGAACGGGCGGCGTGGATGTAGTCGATCACGGGTGGCGCGATGCCGGCCGCGCGGAGGTCGGCGTTCACCTGGCCTCGGTGGTGCTGCCCGTGCACGGGCAGGTGAGCCAGGATGTCGACCAGTGGCGACTCGAACGAATCGCCTTTCAGGTTCGTGTACTGAATCACGCGGTCGAGATCCGCGTCGGTTTGCGTGTCGAAGAACGCCTGCCAGCCGTCGTTGGCCAGCACCAACTGCTCGGCGAGTTCTGCCGGCGTGAACGTCGGGTTGACACCGAACGGCATCGGGCTGGCAGTGACGCGCGCCAGCCACACGCGCTTGGCGCCCACGATGTGATTGAGCCAGGCCAGCGATCGCGGCACACGTTCGGCGACGGGAGCGACCGTGTCGAGCACGGCCAGGTTGGCCCAGTGATCGAACCCGAACAGGCGGCGGTGATAGGCAAGCATGTGTGAGAGTGTAGCGCCGCGTCACCCGACACGGCGCTAGCCCCGCGATCAGCTCAGCGCGCGGATGACGTCCCAGCGCGTGATGATGTAGGTTTCGTCGCTCTTGAAGTCGCGCACCAGCACCGCCGGGCTCTGATCCGTCAGCATGCCGGCCAGCGCATCCACGCCCGTCGAGATGTCGGCAAACGGGATGGCCGGCTCCATGATGGCCGCCACCGGCCCCTTCAGCAAATCGGGATTCTGCACGATCTGCTCGAAGAGATGGCTCTCACTCACCGACCCCACCAGGCGGCCGTCGGCCATGACCGGCAGCTGCGAGTAGGCGTGCTCGGTCATCAGGTTGGCGGCCAGCGCCACCGGCTCGTTCTGATCGATGGTGGTGAGGCGTGCCTTCTGGCGGTCGGCAACGAGATCGCGGGCCGTCAGCCCCTTCTTGTCGACGAAACCCTTCTCGCGCATCCACTCGGGGTTGTACATCTTGCCGAGATAACGCGTGCCGTGGTCGTGGAAGATCACCACCACCGTCTCGCCGGCTTTGAAGTTGGGCGCCAGTTGCAGCAGGCCGGCCATGGCCGAGCCCGCGGAGTTGCCGGCGAAGAGCCCCTCCTCGCGGGCGATGCGGCTGGTCATGATGGCCGCGTCGCGGTCCGTCACCTTCTCGAAGTGATCGATGACCGAGAAGTCGACGTTCTGCGGCAGGAAGTCTTCGCCAATACCTTCCGTGATGTACGGGTAGATCTCGTTCTTGTCGAAGACACCCGTTTCTTTGTACTTCTTGAACACCGATCCGTAGGTATCGATACCCCACACCTTGACCGACGGTTTCTTTTCCTTGAGGAACCGGCCCGCGCCGCAGATGGTGCCGCCGGTGCCGACGCCCACCACCAGGTGATCGATGGTGCCGTCGGTCTGTTCCCAGAGTTCCGGCCCCGTCTGCTCGTAGTGCGCCTGTGCGTTGGATGGGTTGTCGTACTGATTGGCCTTCCAACTGTTCGGCGTGTCGCGCTCGAGGCGCGACGACACCGAGTAGTAGGAACGCGGATCTTCAGGATCGACGTCGGTAGGGCAGACGATGACATCGGCACCAAACGCACGGAGCGCGTCCACCTTTTCCTTCGACTGCTTGTCGGTGGTGGTGAAGATGCACTTGTAGCCTTTCACCACCGCGGCAATGGCCAGGCCCATGCCGGTATTGCCCGACGTGCCTTCGATGATGGTGCCGCCGGGCTGCAGACGGCCGTCCTTCTCGGCATCCTCAATCATCTTCAGGGCCATGCGGTCCTTGATGGAGTTGCCGGGGTTGAAGGTTTCCACCTTGGCCAGGACGTCGGCGGCCACCACGCCTCGCGTGATCCGGTTGAGGCGGACGAGCGGCGTGTGGCCAATGGTTTCGAGAATGTTGGCGCAGATCTTTGGCGTCATGAGAACCCGAATTGTACCGTGATCGCGAAAAGACGAACGGCCGGTCCCCGCATGGGAACCGGCCGTGTGATGAGAAGAACGCGTGCTACTCCAGACGCAGCGCCCTAGGGCAACGCCATGGCCTGGTACCCGCCGTTCATCGGAATGACGATGTACTGCTTGCCCTGGTGCACGTAGGTCATGAGGCCGTAGGTGCCCAGACGGCTGGTCGGAACGGCGCCGACGCGCTTGCCGGTCTTCTTGTCGATGGCAAACAACTGCGGCTGGCCGTTGTCGGTCTGCCCCGTGGCAATCAGCAATGTCGAGGTGGCGGCCATGGCGGCGGTGCCGCGGCGGCCCCAGTTGCTGTCGAAGTCGATGCCCTTCATGAGCGGGTTGTTGCGGAACGCTGCCTGCTGCTTGGCGTCCATGTCGCCGTGCGGCACCATCCACAGGTGCTCGCCCGTGTTCATGTCGATGGCCGTGATGCGGCCGATCGGACCCTTGAACACGTCCGGAATGCCGAACAGCGGATCGTCCGGTGTCACCGGCGGGCGCGGCGGCGCGCTGCCACGCGCCGTGGCCCAGTCCGCCACCGTCTTGCCGGTCATCCGGTCGTTGTCACGCTCGATGGCGGGCGCCAGCAGCGTCGGCGAGCAGCCGCTCATCGACGGAATGAACAGCACACCCGTGGTCGGGTCGGCCGCTGGCGGCCCCGTGATGTTGGCGCCGCCGCCACCGCCCGGGCAGATGTTGACGTGGCCCTTGCCTTCGGCGTTGCCGCGATGCCGCGGCGGGGCGAAGAGCGGCGCCAGCAGGTCGAGGTCACGCGCGCGCTGGAGCGCGAGCTTCCTGATCTCCGGCGTGTAGTCGATGACATGTTCTTCGGTCCGGCCCTGGAGATCGAACGGTGCCGGCCGGGTCACGTACGGCTGCGTGGCCGCCAGCTTCTCGGTCGGGACTTCCGACTGCGGCGCGGGCCGATCCTCGAACGGCCAGATCGGTTCGCCCGTGTGCCGGTTGTAGGAGTACACCCACGACTGCTTGGTCACGGAGAACACGCCCGGGATGCGGCGGCCGCCGACGTTGACGTCCAGCAGGATGGGCGCGTTGGGCACGTCGTAGTTCCAGATGTCGTGGCGCACCTGCTGGTGGTGCCACACACGCTTGCCGGTCTTCACGTCCAGCGCGATGAGCGACGTGCTGAACAGGTTGTCTCCCGGCCGGAACCCGCCGAAATAGTCCATCGTCGCGCCGTTGGTCGGGATGTAGACCAGCCCGCGCTCCGGATCGGCGGCCATCGGTGCCCACGACGAGATGTCGCCGGTCCACTTCCAGGCGTCGTTCTCCCACGTCTCGTGCCCGAACTCGCCCGGCCGCGGAATCACGTGGAACTTCCACATGAACTTCCCGGTTTTCATGTCGTAGGCGACGATGTCGCCGGGCACGTTCTCGATACGGGTCTGGTTGTAGCCCTGCTCGGCGGAGTTGCCCACCACCAGCACGTCGTTGACGACGATGGGCGGCGACGAGTTGGTGATGTAGCCAAGTTCCAGCGGCAGACCCTTGGCGGCGTCGTAGGTCTGGCCCGACGAGGTCCACGGATCCCAGTCCGCAATCACGTCCTTCAGCAAATCGATCGAACCGCTGGCGGGGAAGCCGGGCACGGGGACGCCGCTGCCCCAGTTTTCGACGGGCTTGCCGGTCTTGGCATCCAGCACGTGTGCGAAGAATCCAGGCGTGACGATGATGATGACGCCGCGGCCGTTGAGCGTGGTGTAGGTGACGCCCTTGCCGTGGTTCGAGCGCATGGAGTACTCGTGCCGTGGCGTCAGTGGTTCCTGGAACGACCATACCGACTTGCCCGTGGCGGGATCCATGGCCACCACCGTGCGGCGTGGACCGGAGGTGGTGTAAAGCAGGCCGTCCACGTAGATGGGCAGACCGCGGCCGTTGATTTCGCCAATCTCGACGCCAGGCACTTCACCGCTCCAGGTCCACGCGGACTGCAGCTGGTTGAAGTTCGACGCGTTGATTTGATCGACGTCCGAATAGCGGGTGGCGGACATGTTGCCAGTGATGGCGGTCCACTCACCTTTCTGCTGCGCTCGGAATTGCCGGCCTGCCCGGCCTCGCGCAG
>CAZZGM010000064.1:0-9797 GCA_964653955.1 uncultured Bifidobacteriaceae bacterium
CGGTTGACCTGCTGCAGATGGGTTGAACGAGCCGCCGTCCATCGCAGGTTCTTCCGCCGGCTTTGGACGTGTTTCGGGGGGCGGGGCGGTACCCACCTCGAAGATGAGCTGAGCCTGGGCTCGTCCGACCTCCGTCAGCGCCTCGGTCAGGACCACTGAGTAGTGACGCGGCAGCCATTCCACGTAAAGCGGAGCTGGCACGCGGACCACCAGTGCGCGGCCCTGATCTTCCTTGAGCGAGGTCGGTTTGAACCAGGTGGAAAAGCTGTGCTGGCCGACCTTCCCTTCAATCAGCGTCAGTATCTGGTCCCAGATGGTCGTCGACATGCCGGCGGACGTGAGAGAAAGGCGAATATAAGGTAAAAGAGAGCCTGCAATGTGTCCCCTGAAGGGGACTCTTTACAGAAACGTGCCAAGATCAGCGGTCTTTTCCACAAGTTTTTCCACAGATGTGGAAAACTCGGTCGGGAAAACCCACTCTAGCATGGTGATGGCTCTTTACAGGGTTCGAGAGCGGGGCATACAATCGGAGGTTCGTTCCAGAGGAAAATCATGGCCAGATCGAAGAAGGGTAAGCGTACCTACCAGCCGAATAACCGCCGTCGAGCCAAGACCCACGGCTTTCTCGTGAGAATGGCTACCAAGGACGGTCGCCAGGTGCTCAAGCGCCGGCGGGCCAAGGGCCGCAAGCGCCTGACCGTGTCGGACGAAGCCTAGTGGCGCATGCCCCGCTTTCGCGCGGATGAGCACATCCGGAAGCGCGAGGACTTCGAACGAGTGTATTCGCAGGGCCGCCGCCTGTCCGGACGCCTGATGACCATGTTCATCGGGCCCAACGGACAGCCGAACGCCCGCCTTGGTATTGCGGCGACCCGGAAAATCGGGTCGGCCGTCATCAGGAATCGCGCCAAGCGGCTGGTCCGCGAGGTGTTTCGCCATCACAAGCCCCCCGGCGGACTGGATGTCGTGGTCGTACCCCGCCGGGAGTTGCTTGATGCGCCGTATGGCACCCTCGAGGCCGAATATCGGACCCTCCTCGATCGGCGAGAGACAGCCCCATTCGCCCGACCCCGCAGGTCCGGCCCGAGTGGGACTCGCCGTCATCCGCGCGTATAAAGCCGTGTTTTCTCCCTGGTTTGCCGGCAACTGCCGCTTTGTGCCAGGTTGTGCCGACTATGCGTCCGAAGCCATCGCCCGGCACGGCCTGCTCAAGGGCACCTGGCTGGCCACGCGGCGGCTGAGCCGTTGCCATCCACTGGGTGGTCACGGTTATGACCCCGTGCCTCGCTGATTCCCGATTCCCCTCACGCAATGGAACGTCGCGTTCTCCTCGCCATTTCGCTCTCGTTTCTGGTGCTGTTCGTCTACCAGAGCTACTTTGCCCCCCCTCCGCCGCGGCCCGCGCCGGCGGATGTCGCCTCCAATGTGCCCGGTGTGCCGTCATCTCCGGCACCGGGCAGTCCTGGCGCGCTGCCAGCGACGCCCGCGGCCACGCCGGACGCATCCACTGCTGCCGCACCGGCAGGCGCGCCAACCGTGCGCGTGGCAAAGGGCGAAGGCACGGAACGCGACATCACGGTGGAAACCAATGCGGTCCGCGCCGTGTTCACGAACCGTGGCGCTCGATTGCGCCATTGGGTGCTGAAACATTACCGGAACGACGCGGGCGAGCCGCTCGACCTGGTTCCCGCCGCCGAAAGCGTCAACAACGCCCTGAGGCCGTTTTCGCTCCGCCTGGATGATGAGCGCGCTTCGTCGCTGGCAAATGGCGGCCTGTACCGGACGAGCGCGTCTGGAACGCTGGACGCCACCAGCAACCCGGTGACGCTCACGTTCGAGTGGCAGAACGACGAAGGACTCGCCTTCACGAAACAGTTCACGCTGCAGCCGGATGGCTATGTGGTGGAGCTGGCGGTGCAGGCGACGAAAGACGGACAACCTCTCGTGGCCGGCGTGGACTGGGGACCAGGGCTGGGCGACGACATCGCGCACGCCGACCAGGGCACGTTCCTGGCGCCCAGTTATTCGACACCCGCGCAGGCGCTTTATTACCTGGATCGATCCGTCACGCGTCTGGCGCCGACGACGCCTGGCGTGGAACAGGGCGCGTTTGGATACGCCGGTATCGACGATCACTACTTCGCGGCACTGTTCCTCAACAACGCGGAAGGCCCGCAGCCGTTCCGGTTCCAGCACACGTCGTTCGTGGTGCCGGCGGCAACCAGCGACGGAGTCCCTGGACGTTACGCAGCGTTTGGCGTTCGTTTCGATCAACCGCCACCGTCGTACCGTTTCTTCTTCGGGCCGAAGGCCTTCGACGATCTGCGAGCCGTCGATACGGAAATGGTCCGGGTCATCAACTTCGGGATCTTTTCGTGGCTGGCCGTTCCGTTGCTGAATGCACTCAAGTGGGTGCATCAGTACGTCGGCAACTGGGGCTGGGCCATCGTTGCCCTGACACTGCTGATCAACCTGGCGATGTTCCCGCTGCGGCAGAAGGCCGTGACCTCCATGCGCAAGATGCAGGAGATTCAGCCGCAGATGAAGGCCATCCAGGAACGGTACGCGAAGTACAAGATTACCGATCCGCAGCGCCAGAAGATGAACGAAGAAGTGATGGCGCTCTACAAGGAGAGGGGCGTCAACCCGGCCAGCGGCTGCGTGCCGATGCTGCTGACGTTCCCGTTCCTGTTTGCGTTCTACGCCATGCTGTCGCAGTCCATCGAGATTCGCGGCGCGGAGTTTTTTGGCTGGATCACTGACCTGTCGCGACCCGATCCGTGGTTTGTGACGCCGCTCCTGATGGGCGCCACGATGTTCTGGCAGCAGCGGATTACGCCGACGTCAGCGGATCCCGTTCAACAGCGCGTGATGATGATCATGCCGATCATGTTCACGTTCATGTTCCTCTCCTATCCGAGCGGTCTGGTGATTTACTGGACCATAAGTAACCTGTGGGCCATCGGCCAGCAGTACTTCTCGCTGAAGTTCCTGCCGCCGACGGTGAATGCGAAGAGCTGAGGATCCCCATGGCCAACCCGTCCGAGATCACCGCGTTCGTCCAGACCCTGTCCGACAAGCTTGGCCTGTCGCTGTCCGCATCCGCCGAAGAGATGTCCGACGGCCTGCGCATCAATCTCGATGGCGAAGACGGTGGCCTGCTGATACGGCGGCAGGGGGAGGCGCTGGCAGCGCTGCAGCACGTGGTGTCGGCGGTTTATCGTCACGACTTCGCCGAAGGGCGCCGCCTGGTAGTGGACTGCAAAGGGTTTCGCAAGGGCAAGGACGCGGAACTGCGGCAGATGGCGTTGTTCCTTGGCGAGAAGGCCAGGACGACCGGGCTGGCGCAGGAGATTGGGCCGCTCAATCCGTACGAGCGCCGCATCGTCCATCTGGCGGTGTCCGAACTCGACGGTGTGGGGTCGGAAAGCATCGGCGACGCGTTCGAGAAGACCGTCATCATCTCCGTTTCGTAGACGGACCAGCCCCTCGGTCCACTTGTGTGGCACGTCGCGGCGCGTTGGCGATCAGCTGCGCTCGGCCCGAAGCCGGCATCGTTCGAGCCATGCGGCGCGTTGGCGGGCGCAACTCGAGTGAGCTCCGGGATTAAGCCAGCGCCCTGCCGGCTTTCGTATCAGGCACGCCGCCCGCCGGCGTGCGGGAGTGGCTGAGGTGTTTTCCATCGGTGACACCATCGTGGCCATTGCCACCCCGCCCGGACGCGGGGGGCTGGGTGTCGTACGCCTCAGCGGTGCCGACGCCGTGCGTATCGCACACCGGCTGATCGAACGTTCTACCCCACTGACACCACGGCACGCGACGTTTGCGCGGCTGTCGCGCACCGACAATGGCCCCGCCGACGAGGTGGTGATCACCTGGTTCCCCGCACCGCGGTCTTACACCGGTGAGGACGTGCTGGAGATGTCGGCTCATGGAAGTCCCGTGGTGCTGGACGGTATCGTCGAACGCGCCATTCGGTGCGGCGCACGGTTGGCCGAGCCCGGTGAGTTCACGCTACGCGCGTTCCTGCACGGCAAACGTGATCTGGTACAGGCCGAAGCCGTGGCGGATCTGGTTGACGCGGTCACTCCCCTTCAGGCAAGGACGGCCTACGACCAGCTCGAAGGCACGCTCACCGCCACGATTGCCGCCATCGAGTCGAATCTCTTCGACCTCGTGGCGCGGCTGGAAGCGTCGCTTGATTTTCCCGAGGAAGGATTTCATTTCATCGAGCCGCCGGAGGTGTGCGGAGCCATCGATGCCGTGCTGCAGCAGATCGATCGTCTGCTGGCCGATGCCGCGCGAGGACGGCTGGTGCGCGAAGGTGCGGTGGTGACGATCGTGGGCGCACCAAACGTCGGCAAGTCGAGTTTGTTCAACGCCCTCCTCAACACCAACCGCGCCATCGTCACGGAGGTGCCCGGGACGACGCGCGATCTGTTGACGGAGCGAGTGGAATTGGAAGGCCTGCTGGTGGAGTTGGTGGACACGGCCGGCCTTCGCGAGACGGACGACGTCGTGGAGCGCGAAGGTGTGGAGCGCGCGGCGGATTCGGTGCGTGTGGCGGATGTGTCGGTGGTGGTGCTCGATCGATCGCGCGTGCTGCACGACGAAGATCGGCGCGCGTTGGAAGCAACGGCGGGCCGCCCGCGTGTGGTGGTCTGGAACAAGTCGGATCTCGCGGCCGCGTGGTCTGGGGGTTCTGTGCCGTCGGCCGCGGAAGATGTGGTGGATGACATCGTTCCAGGAGATGCCGTTGTCGTCTCGGTGCGGAACGGCAGCGGGCTGGTGGAACTGATCCGTCGCTTGGTGGACGCGCTGTCCGGCGGTGACGTGCGGCGCGACACGCCGCGACTGACGAACCTCAGGCACGTTCACCTGCTCGAGCAGGCGCGAGGCAGTCTCGAAAAGGCGCGCGCGGCCGTTGCCGGCGGCGCGTCGCAGGCACTGCCCGAAGAGTTCGTGCTGGTCGACCTGCAGGACGCGCAAGGCTTTCTGCAGGAGGTGACGGGCAAACGAACGACGGACGATTTGTTGCGTCACGTGTTCGAGCGGTTCTGTGTTGGGAAGTAGGGCACGTCGAAGGCAAAAGGCAAAAGGCAAAAGGCAGAAGGCAGAAGGGCGCGTTCATGGGCGCGGATACGGGCGCGGCGAGCGTTTCCGGCCAGGTTGTGTGACGTTGGATAATGCGCGCTGGCGTCGGCATGGGTGCGCTTTGGCATCTGCGAGGGCGGACCGTGCCCCTGTTGGCGGCTGGTGTTCCGGCGCGGACAGCCCATCGTCGCACCGTACGCGCCACGGCGGCTTCTGTGGTATCTGTTTTAGTTCTTGTTTTAAGCAATTAATGACTTTTTTTGATGTTTTGGTGGTTGGTGCCGGCCATGCTGGAGTGGAGGCTGCTTGGTCAGCAGCCCGAATCGGATGCCATGTTGGCCTGTGTACGCTTGGTCGCGATACGGTTGCGCACATGCCGTGTAATCCAGCCATTGGCGGCACGGCCAAGGGCCATCTGGTTCGAGAAATCGATGCACTTGGCGGGCTGATGGGCCGAGCCATCGATGCCACGGGCATTCAGTTCAAGCTGCTCAACCGGAGTCGCGGCCCCGCCGTGTGGTCACCGCGGGCGCAGGCTGACAAGTCGGCATATGGGACTTGGGTCCGGCGAACGCTCGAAGCTCAGCCAGGTATCGAGTGGTTACTCGGGCGGGCCGGAAAAGTGTTGGTCAGTGGTGGGCGCGTCGTTGGATTGGCACTGGAAGATGGTCGAGAGGTGGGTTGTCGGGCGCTGGTCGTAACAACGGGCACATTCCTGAACGGGTTGATTCATGTTGGGCCGGACCGGCGAGCGGCCGGTCGTGCCGGTGAACCACCTTCTATCGATCTTGCGGAATCGTTGAAGGCCGTTGGTTTTCGGTGGGGGCGGCTGAAGACCGGCACGCCACCGCGACTGGACCGCGGCTCGATTGACTTCGCGCAAGGGGAACGTCGCGGAGTGTTCCACGTGGAACATGGGGACGCAGAGCCCGTTCCGTTGTCGTTTTCGACCAGGAACCCCGTCACGAACAAGATTCCGTGCTGGCTGCTGCACACGACGCAGGAAGTTCACGAAGCCGTCCGGGCCAACATTCATCTGTCGCCGCTTTACAACGGCCAGATTCAGGGCGTTGGTCCCCGCTACTGCCCTTCACTGGAAGACAAGGTGATGCGTTTCCCGGAAAAGGAGCGGCATCAGTTGTTTCTGGAGCCAGAAGGTGTGGATTCGGACCGGATTTACGTCAATGGCTACTCGATGAGTCTTCCGGCGGAACTCCAGGAGCGCTTGATTCGGGCGCTGCCCGGTTTGGAGAGCGCCAACGTGCTGCAGCCGGGCTATGCCATTGAATACGATTTCATTCAGCCCACGGAACTGAGTGCCACGCTGGAGGCCAAGCGGCTGCCGGGATTGTTTCTGGCAGGCCAAATCAACGGGACGTCTGGTTACGAGGAAGCTGCCGGGCAGGGACTGGTGGCCGGCACCAACGCTGGTTTGTCGGCCCATGGCCGTCCTCCTCTCGTTCTCCGCCGCGATCAGGCGTACATCGGCATCATGGTCGACGATCTGATAACGAAAGGCTGCCTCGAACCGTATCGGATGTTTACGTCCAGGGCGGAGTTCCGGTTGTCGTTGCGGATTGACAACGCCGATTTGCGGCTGCGGCCGGTCGGCCGGGAGGCGGGGTTGGTCGATGACGAGGAATGGCAGCAGTTTCTGGATCGTCGCGACCGTTTCGAACGAAATGTGGCGACGCTGCGGCGCGTGATGGTGCGGCAACCTTCTGGAAGCCGCGTGACGGCCGCGCAGGCGCTCCGGCAGCCTGAACTGCGACTGGAACAGTTGATGGCGCGTGGCGACGTCGCCGTGGAGTTCGACCCGCGGGCACGTTTGACGGATATCTCGTCCGTCGAAACCGAGCTGAAGTTCGACGGCTACCTGAAGCGACAGCAGCAAGCCGTCGCTCGTGCTCAACGACAGGAAAAACGGCGTATTCCGGCCCAATTCCCGTATCGTGGCGTTCCGGGTCTGTCGAACGAAATGGTCCAGCGCCTCGAAGAAGTGCGTCCGGCAACGCTTGGACAAGCCCTGAGAATTCCTGGCGTCACGCCGGCTGCCGTGGCCGTTGTTGCCGCCTACGTGGAGCGGTTTGCCCATGAGCACGCGTGATCTGCACGAGCGGCTGGTGAGGCGCGCCAGGACTGCGCGTCTGGCGATCAAGCCCGAGGTGCTGACCGGGCTCGAAAACTATTACCAGCTTCTGGCCAAGTGGAACGCGAAGGTCAATCTCACGGCCTTCCAGTTACCGCCCGGTGGCGACGATCAGGCCGTCGATCGACTTCTCCTCGAGCCTGTGGCGGCCGCCACCTATTTCCCTGCCACTGCTACCAGCTTGCTCGATGCCGGCTCTGGTGGTGGCTCACCAGCCATTCCCATGAAGCTGGCGGCCCCGCATTTGTCTCTTCGCATGGTGGAAGCCAAGACGCGGAAGGCCGTATTCCTCAGGGAGGCTGTTCGCGAACTCCATCTGACGGAAACCAGCGTCGAAACCACCAGGTTCGAGGAACTGCTGGCGCGACCCGAATTGCACGAATCAACCGACCTGGTTTCGGTGCGCGCCGTGCGTATCGAGCCCAAGGTCCTCAATACGCTCCAGGCGTTTCTCAGGCCGAGCGGATCGTTGTTCCTGTTCCGGGGCCCGGGCGGAGGGGATATTGCGGGTTCTGTGACGCCACCGCTGAGATGGTCGGCCACCTATCCTCTGCTGGATGCGCTCAGAAGCCGGCTGGTGGTGCTGGAAAAAGTCAAAATCGGGTGAGAGAATAGCGACGTTCCACGTGGAACATGGTTGATGACGGACGTCAAAGGTCATGAGTCACGACCCGACGCTAAGTTTATCCTGAATAACCTAAAAATGAGCATCATTGCCGTCACCAACCAGAAAGGCGGGGTTGGCAAGACCACCACGGCCATCAACCTGGCTGCCGCACTGGCCCTTGCCGGACAGCGCGTCCTGCTCGTCGATATGGACCCGCAGGCCAATGCCACCAGCGGTCTCGGCTGCAAGGGCGCGTCTGCCCCGGGCGGCACCATCTACGACGCGCTGACGGCAACCACTCCCGTCGAACCCGTCACCTTCACCATCCCCACGTCCACCGCGGGGTTGTCGCTCGTTCCCGCGAGCCGCGAACTGGCCGGCGCCGAAATCGAACTCATCGGACTGCCCGACCGCGAACATCGGCTCCGGCAACTCCTCGAGCCGCTGCGCACGTCGTACGACACCATCTTCATCGACAGCCCGCCGTCCCTCGGCCTGCTGACGCTCAATGCGCTCGTTGCTGCCGATCGCGTGCTGATTCCACTGCACTGCGAGTACTTCGCGCTCGAAGGGCTTGCCGATCTCGTCGGCACCATGCGCCGTGTGCGCGCGGGTCTCAACCCGAACCTCGACATCGAAGGCGTGCTGCTGACGATGAGCGATGAGCGGACGAACCTGGGGCAACAGGTGGCAAAGGACGTGCGCGAGTACTTCAAGGAAAAGGTGTACGGCACCGTCATTCCGCGCAACGTGCGTCTGGCCGAAGCGCCCAGCCACGGATTGCCGGCGGTGGCCTACGACGCACGCTCGCGCGGCGCCGAAGCGTATTCGGCCCTCGCCGAAGAATTCAAACAGCGACAGCAGGCGGTGTGACCGTGGAAAAAAAACCAGCTCTCGGCAAGGGGCTGAGCGCCCTCATTCCTGACGCAACGGCCTCCATCGAACCGCCACGCGCATCGCTCGATGTCGACATCGATGTCCTCGAAGCCAATCGTTATCAGCCGCGCACGCAGTACGACGACCAGCGGCTCGACGAACTGGCGCAATCAATTGCCTCCAACGGCGTCATCCAGCCCATTGTCGTGCGGCGTCTCCCGGCCACGCCTGGCGAAGCCCGCCCGCGCTATCAGATCATTGCCGGCGAACGCCGCTGGCGCGCGGCGCAGCGTGCTGGACTCCAGCGTGTACCCGTGGTCGTCAAGGACGTCGCCGATGTCGACCATCGCCAGCAACTGGAGATGGCGCTCATCGAGAACATCCAGCGCGAAAACCTGAATCCCATCGAAGAAGCCGCGGCCTACCAGCGACTCGCCGAGGAGTTTCAATTGCGGCAGGAAGATATTGCCGCGCGCGTCGGCAAGGATCGCGCAACCGTCGCCAACGTGCTCCGCCTGCTCAAGCTGCCCGCCGAAGTGCAGGGCAACATCGCCAACGGTGAGTTGTCGATGGGCCACGCGCGCGCCATTCTCGGACTTCCTACGGACGTCGATCAGCGGCGCATGGCACGGGACGTCATTACGCGTGGGCTGTCGGTGCGCGAAACCGAAGGCCTCGTCAAACGCGATGCCGCACGCACGCCGCGTCAAGCCCCTTCGCCCGCGCAGAAGGACGTACACACGCGTGCCGCCGAAGAGCAGCTTCACATGGCACTCGGTACGCCGGTCTCCATTCAGCGAAGCAAACGCGGCGGTACCATCGAGATCACCTTCAGCAACGAAAACGAACTGCAGCGGCTTTACGAGTACCTCACCGAGCGACGGTAGGACTTGGGAGGGCACAAGGCACAAGGCACAAGGCGGAAGGCAAAAGGCAGAAGGCAAAAGGCAGAAGGCAAAAAGGTAAAAAAAGACTTGAGGGCGCGGGGCCAGGAGCCTCTACACTCACCTCCGCCTTCCGCCTTCCGCCTTCCGCCTTCCGCCTTCCGCCTTCCGCCTTCCGCCTTCCGCC
>CAZZGM010000064.1:9897-11601 GCA_964653955.1 uncultured Bifidobacteriaceae bacterium
TTGTGTCTTGTGTCTTGTGTCTTGTGTCTTGTGTCTTGTGTCTTGTCGTCTTGTCGTCTTCTGTCTTCCCCCCCGAAAACACCCCGAAGCCAATCGACGGATATACGCACCCGGATTGAAAACTTTCTTGTTGGATCAAGGCGTTACGAATACTCTCCCCAAAGATTCCTTCTTGGATATCAACCTCGGAAATCCTACGAATAAACACGGTTCGGCAGAAAAAATGCAGCCCATCAATCCCAGCACAGCTCGCTTCATCAAACTCGGCCGAAAAGGCAAATGGGAAGCCGACTGCATAGAAAGCGAGAATCCCGTCATTCGCTTGGGTTTCGTAAATCCACACCATCAAGCATGCTTGTCGGGAGACTGGGGCACACTAAAGACCTATTGGGTGGAGGTGGAGCAAAAGACCAAGGGCAAGGCGACTGAATTCACCAATCAAATCAAGGATTTCTATACTCTCGACGAAAATACACTTTGGATTACATTTTATCGACGCAGGCTATATTGGTGCTTTGCATCACCAGAAGTTCAAATTACAGAAAATGGCACGCGAACCCGGTCTGTTATTGGTCGATGGAGTAGCCAGAGCATACGTGGCGAGGAATTACTTGTCGAGAATCTAAGTGGCCGCTTGACAAAAACCCAAGGATTCAGAGGCACGATATGCTCTATCGGAGAAGAGGCATATTTAATCAGAAGAATCAATGGATTGGTTTCTCCTGCGGTCGAAGAAGCGAGAGCATCACTGAGTCGTCTTGAGCACTCTTTGGAGGATTTGATTCGTTCTCTTGGCTGGAAGGACTTCGAGCTTTTGTGTGATTTGATTTTTACTCAATCAGGTTGGCAGCGACTTTCCACCGTTGGGGGCACCGAGAAATCAATCGATTTAGATTTACTAGCCCCGGTTTCCGGAAAGCGCGCTTTCGTTCAGATCAAGTCACAATCCGACAGGAATGAGTTTGAAGATTACTACCAGGAATTCACCACACTCGACCAATACGACGAAATGTTTTTTGTTGTTCACTCGCCGAAGGACGATGTGACGACTTGGAATAAACCTGAGAAGACCCAGATCATGTTGATTTCCGACATCGCCAGACTTGCCGTAGCCGCAGGTCTATCGAAATGGATTATTCGGAAAAATACATAAATGAAAACTGAGCCCAACAAGCAGCAGCCAACTCCGGCAGATGATCTTTGACATTCTGCCGGAAATAATACTTCAACATCGTGAGTCATTCCACAAACAAGCCCCGAGGAACACGCACGGCATGTGGCATCCATGCCGAAGGGCGGGATGACTACATGGTGATTGTCGGCCCGAGACTCCACGCCGAAGAATCGAAACTACAGCGACGAATTAACCATTTTTGCAGTCCTAAAGGTTTCCTTGAACACTTCGCCTTAGTATTAGGACGGCGGCGTTTGCGCCGAAAGCTCAGAGTTCGGTTCGCAGTTCCCCATGCGATGTTTCTCTCTCAGCGAATCGTGCCCGGACGGCCCACTGAGGAACGAAGAATCGCAGAAGCCGCGCCAGAGCAACCTCTACCAACCGCCAATTTTCGATGACCTTCCATGTTTCCAACCTCAACCTCGTGATCGACGCTCGCCCTCTCTGGTAGGAGTGCATGCGCTCAAACGTTCTTCAAAAAATCATGCGTTGGATACGTTCTAATCTCGGGCTGATTATGATCTACGGAA
>CAZZGM010000065.1:0-11444 GCA_964653955.1 uncultured Bifidobacteriaceae bacterium
GATCGTCTCGTGGCCTCGCACCGCAAGGGCCGGTACTACCGCGCGCACCGCATCCTGGACCAGACCTACGAAGCCAACGTGGCCTCGTCATGGATGGAGCCGGTGGTGCGGCGCTGGTGGGTGCGCTGGCGCGATCCGCGCGAAGGCGTGGTGGAAGCGTTCGAATGGAATCTGGATCAGATTTTCGGCGTGGACAACATCCGCTATGACATCGGTGCGGATCTCGCGCAGTCGGACGTGACCGACACACCGGATTTTCATCGCGACCTGCCGACCTCCGTGCTGCCGCTCATCATGCAGTTGTCGCGCGAGCACGATCTGCCGGTGGCGTTCATACGCGTGCAGCGCCGGCCGATTGGTAATCAGCCGCCCGAGCAGTCGCCGGCACTGGTGCGTTACGTGGCCGACCTGAAGGAGTGGCTCGAAGCCAATGGCGCGTTGTTCCACGACGATACCGGCGATCCCGAGATGACGCTGGACCTCTACGAGGACGGCGATCACGTGGGCGATCGCCGCCGCTACACGGAAATGTTCCGGAAGCGGCTCGATCACGTCTTCCGCCCGCTCGACCCGGCTCGGACGCCCTGAGCGTCGTCGACGCGCGATGATTTTTCACAGCTTCGACTTCCTCGTCTTTTTCGCGATTGTCGTCTCGATTTACTGGCGGCTGACGCACCGGTGGCAGAACGTCCTGCTGCTGGGCGCCAGCTACGTGTTCTACGGGTGGGTGCACCCGTGGTTCGTGATCCTCATGCTGGTGTCCACCAGCGTGGACTTCTGGGCCGCCCAGAAAATGGAGGACCGTCCCCAGCACCGGAAGGCGTGGCTCTACGCCAGCCTGGCCGTGAACCTCGGCATGCTGGGCGTGTTCAAGTACTACAACTTCTTCGTGGAGAACGTGCGCGAGCTGCTGGCGGGCTTCGGACTCACCGTGTCGCCGCCGCTGCTCGAACTGGTACTGCCGGCCGGCATCTCGTTCTACACGTTCCAGGCGCTCAGTTACACGGTGGAGGTGTACTGGGGCCACATGAAGGCCCGCCGCAGCGTGATCGACTTCGCGCTGTTCGTGGCGTTTTTCCCGCACCTGGTGGCCGGCCCCATCATGCGGGCCAACAACCTGCTGATCCAGGTGGAGGAGCCCCGCACCTGGGACATCAACCGCGCGCGCGACGCGGTGATGCTGATTGTCTGGGGCTTCTTCAAGAAGCTCGTCGTCGCTGACAACGTCGGCCTCATTGCCAACCGCGTGTTCAGCCACGAAGATCCGTCCTTCGAGATGTTGTGGGCCGGCGTGTTCGCGTTCGGCCTGCAGATCTACGCCGACTTCTCGGCCTACTCCGACATCGCGCGCGGCACGGCGCGGTGGTTCGGCTTCGAGCTGGTGCTCAACTTCAACCATCCCTACATCGCCCACAGCCCGACGGACTTCTGGCGGCGCTGGCACATCTCGCTGTCGACGTGGTTCCGCGACTTCGTCTACATTCCCCTGGGCGGCAACCGGGCCGGCAGGTTCCAGCGCGAGATCAATCTGATGGCCACGTTCCTCATTTCGGGGCTGTGGCATGGCGCCAGCTGGAACTACGTGATGTGGGGGCTCTATCACGGCTTGATGGTGGTGGTGACGCGAACGGTCGGCACCCTGCTCAGGCTCCCGGAAAAGTGGCCGGGGCCGCTCGCGCTCGTCCAGATTTTCCTGACGGTATCGGCCATGTTCGTCGGCTGGTTGTTCTTCCGGGAGACCAACCCCGATTTTCTCCGGCGCTGGCTGGTGCTGTCGCCGGCGGAGAGTTCGTACATGGAACGTCAGGTTGGTGTCTACCTGTTCGTCATGGCGGCCACGTGGGGCGTGCCGCTGTTTCTCGACGATCTGTGGACGCTTGGCCGTGAACGTGGCGTGGCGCTGGTGCACGCCGCCGAACGCTGGTGGGAGGCCATGGGGCCAGCCAGCCTTGCCCGCGCCGCCCTGCAGGCCCTTGGGGCCGGCGTCATGGTGACGCTCATTATCGTGTTCCGAAGCCGGGTCTCACTGGATTTCATTTATTTCCAGTTCTGACCCGCAACTGTTTTCAGCATTTCAGAGAAAGACTCATGTCAGATCAGAAACTCAAAATTGCGGTGTTCATCGACTTCGACAACGTTGAAATCGGGGTGAAGACCACCCTCGGTCTCCAGTTCGACATTGGCGCCGTACTCGAAGCCATCAAGGAGCGTGGCGAGATCGTCACGAAGGTGGCCTACGGCGACTGGAAGCGGTCCGGCGACTACGGCCGCGCGATGTCGAATCACGCGGTTCGCCTGGTGCAGCGCGTGATGACGCCCGGAGGCGACAAGAACGGCGCCGACATCAACCTGGCGCTCGACGCGCTGGAAATGGCGTTCACGCACGACCACATCAACGCCTTTGTCATTGTCGGTGGCGACAGCGACTTCATCACGCTGGTGGAGAAGCTCAAGCAGTACGACCGGAAGGTGTTCGTGGTGGGCGGACGGTCGTTCACCAGTCAGGTGATGCAGAAGAACTGTACGGAGTTCATTGCCTACGAAAACGTCGTGCCCGACCGCCGGAGCCATCGTCAGGATCGCGGCGAGCGGCAGCGCAGCGTGACCATTGGCGTGCAGCCCATCGAGGGCGCGGTGGCGCTGGTGAAACGCGCGCTGAAGGTGCTGGCCGATCGCGAGGTGACGCCGCAGCTCGGCTTGCTCAAGAGCACGCTGCTGCAGCTCGACTCGTCGTTCTCGGAGCGTGATTACGGGTGCAGCAGCTTCCGGGATTTTGCCGACAAGCTGGCCGCGCACGGCATTGTCACGTTGAAACATCAGGGACGCAGCACGCTGGTGGAACTGGTGGAAGGCGTCGAAGTGCCCGAGGTCGTCGCGCCTGAGGTTGCTGCCGGGGGCGAAGAGACGCCCGATGCCGCACCGGTTGTCGAGGAGTGGAGCGAAGGTGCTGCGGCACCCGCCGGTGAACGTCAGCCCGGTGGTTCGTCCCGCAGGGAGGCGGCGGACGCCACCTCCCTGGGCGAAGGCGTGGCGCTGGTGCGCCGCGTGCTGGCCGAAGCCGAAACGCAGCCGCGATGGCCGATGTATCCGCGGCAGTTCAAGCAGTTTCTCCGCGCGGCGGTGCCGACGTTCGACGAGCGGAAGTACGGTTCAATTGCCGAATTGATGCGGGCCTGCCAGAAGGACGGCCTGCTGAAGCTCGAACGCGACCGGCAGGGCGGCCTGCGCGTGTTCGCCGGCGGCGGCACCGCGCCGCGTGCGTCGGTTCCGCATGGCTGGTCCATCCTGACGGGGGGACAGCCCGGCACAGGTCCGGGCGACGAAACCGGAGAGGGTCCCGAGATGCCCGGCGATGGGCAGCCGCTGGTAAGGGCGTCCGCTGAGGCGGAGGAGATTCCGGACGACATCGGCAATCGCATCGAGGGTGGCGCCCGCGACCGGACGCGTGAGACGGTGGGCGAAGTTGGTGGCGGACGTCCGACGCAGGCGCCGCTGCTGGACGACGAGGCGATGGACGAGGACGAGCGGCAACCGGACTTCAACGAAGCCCCGGCGCCCGCACCCAAGGCCAAGCGCGCCCGCAAGACGGCAGCCAAGAAGACGGCCGCCAAACGAACCACGACGCGGAAGAAGAAAGAAACGAGCCGCTGAACGGGGTGCGCCCGGTTACCGCAGGGCAGTCATCGGGCGTACACGATTTCTTCGTAGCCGTGGGCGGGCGTCCACCGCACACGGCGCAACATGTCGCGGCGGCCCGGCGTGTGGAAAAAGACCAGGACCTCGTCGAAACGTGGTGGCTCGCCTTCGATGATGGTCCGGGCCGTGTCGAGTGCCTGTTCGGGATCGCGTGATTCCACCTGGAGCACCAGGGCGCGATGCGCCGACACCCGTTCGACAATGGTCCAGCGCGGTGGCGGAGGTGGTCCAAGCGACAGCGCCACCCACGCCAGCCCGCCTGTCACCACGGCAGCGGCCAGAAACCGCACGACCGCGACTGGAATCACCGGGATACGATAGCAGCCAGGCCCGAGAACCCCCAGGACTCCAGAGCCCGAGAACCTCAGAACCCGTCATGCTTCACGTCACCAACGGTTCCGTCGCGCTTTCACGCCTGCACGACCTCGGCCTGCCCGGCGCCATCGTGCCGTGGGACGATGTGCTGCACGAGGGACCTGTGCCCGGAGGTCTGGCACCCGAGCGCCTGCGCCGCGTGCGTGCGGAGTTTCTGGCCATCGACTGGGGCGACGTGGCCGGCATCGAACGTGCGCTGGCCGGCCGCGATCATGCGCTGGCCGGCGCCGTGGCCGGTGACGAAATCGTGCTGTGGTTCGAACACGATCTCTACGACCAGCTGCAGGTGCTGCAGGTGATCGATCAGGTGGTGCAGGCGCAGCGTTCACTGGGCGTGCCCGGCGCGCGGATCACCGCGATCCTGGCCGACGACTACCTGGCCGCGCAGCCGGACGACAGGTTGCGTGCGTGGTTCGATGCCAGACAGCCATTGAGTGACGAACAGCGGGAGGCGGCCGCGGAGGCATGGGCTGCATACTGCGCGCCGGTCCCATCGCTGTTGACGGCCTTTGCGCATCGTGGTGCCTGGGCCTCTCTGCGCACCTCTCTCCATCGTCATCTCCAGCAGTTCCCGGCGGCAGCCAACGGGCTGTCGCGTACCGAAAAGCAGACGCTTGTGGCGCTGGCCGAAGGTCCACGCACGCTGCGCGAAACGTTCCGGGCCGCCAATCACGACGTGGAAGATGCCGTGTTCATGGGCGATGCCGCGTGGTGGTGGCATATCCGCCCGATGCTCACGTCCCGGCGTCCGCTCCTGCGTGTGGAGGGTGATGCGCCACCGGCGTGGCACCATCCGGACTGGTGGCGAGACGATGACGAAACACCGCGACTGGGCCTGACCGACGATGGACGACAGGTGATGAGCGGTGCGGCCGACCATGTCCTGATCAACGGCATCGATCGCTGGCTGGGTGGTGTGCACCTGGTGACGGCTCCGGATGGTGTCGAACCCGTCTGGCGCTGGGATGAATCCGCGGGCGCACTCGTCGCGCCGTAGCACCCATTACAATCGTTCCCACAGTGTCCTCGACTTACACAGCCAAAGACATCACGGTTCTCGAAGGCTTGGAGCCCGTTCGCAAACGTCCGGGCATGTACATCGGCGGTGTTGGCGCCGCCGGCCTGCACCATCTGGTGTGGGAGGTGCTCGACAACTCCATCGACGAGGCCATGAACGGCCACGCGGGCAACATCCGCGTGACGCTGCACAAGGACGGTTCGTCCATCACCATCGAAGACGATGGGCGCGGCATTCCCGTGGACGTGCACCCGAAAACGAAGCAGAGCGCGCTCGAGGTGATCTTCACGGTGCTCCACGCGGGCGGCAAGTTCGAGGCCGGCAACTACAAGACCGCCGGCGGTCTGCACGGCGTCGGCGCCAGCGTCGTCAATGCGCTGTCGCGCGAGCTGACGGCAACGGTGCGGCGTGATGGCCTGCAGTGGGAGATGTCGTTCAAACAGGGGAAGCCGCAAGGGGCGATCAGGAAGGTTGGCGCGGCGCGCGGCAGCGGCACGGCAGTGTTCTTTCGCCCCGACCCCACCATCTTCCCCAAGGTGGAATTCGACGCCCAGACGATTCGAGAGCGGCTGGAGGTGGCCAGCTATCTGCATCGCGGCGTGAAGGTCACCTTCGAAGACGAGGTGTCTGGGAAGAAGGACGTCTACCAGCATGCGGATGGCCTGGTGGACTACCTGAAGAAGGTGATTGGCGAACGGCAGGCCAGGCCGGTACACGAGGTGCCGTTTGCCATCGAGAAAGAAAACGGCCTCAAGCTGGAGCTCGTGCTCCAGTGGACCGAGTCCACCGACGAGCATCTGCGCAGCTACGTCAACGGCATCCCGACGGGATCCGGCGGCACGCACGAGAACGGCCTGCGCGCCGGCGTGGGCAAGGCTGTCCGCAACTACATCGAGACGCACAACCTGTCGCCCAAGGGCGTGACGCTGACGGCCGACGACATCCGCGAAGGGATGATGGGCATCCTGTCGGTGTTCATTGCCGAACCGCAGTTCCAGGGGCAGACGAAGGATCGTCTCAACAACCCCGAGGTGCTGTCGGCCGTGGACGGCATGGTGCGCCCCGCGCTCGAACACTGGTTGAACAACAACCAGTCCGTTGCCGAGGCCATCGTTGCGCGCATCATCCTGGCCGCGCGGGCGCGTGAAGCCAGCCGTGCCGCACAGCAGGAAGTGGTACGCAAGGGACCAACGGCCGGCCGCGTCAATCTGCCCGGCAAGTTGTCGGACTGCACGAATCCAGGCTCCATCACCAGCGAGTTGTTCATCGTCGAGGGCGACTCGGCCGGCGGCTCCGCCAAGCAGGGGCGCGATCGCGCGCGCCAGGCCATCCTGCCGCTGCGCGGCAAGGTGCTGAACACCGAAGGTGTGTCCACGGCCAAGGTGCTCGAGAACAAGGAACTGGCCGACCTCGTGACCGCGCTCGGCTGCGGCGCGGGGAAGAACTTCGACATCGGCCGCATGCGCTACGGCAAGGTGATTCTGCTGGCCGACGCGGACTCGGACGGTCACCACATCTCGACGCTGCTGCTGACGTTCTTCTACCGTCACGTGCCGCAGCTCATCCAGGCCGGGCGCGTCTACCTGGCGCAGCCACCGCTCTATCGCATCGACATCGGGAAAGAAACGTTCTGGGCGCTGGACGATGCACCGAAGGATCAGATCGTCAGGCAGCGTGCCGGGCGGTCGAGGCCGGAGATTACGCGGTTCAAGGGGCTCGGCGAGATGATGCCGAAGGTGTTGTGGGAAACGACGCTCAACCCGCGCACGCGCCGGCTGCTGAAGGTGCACATTGCCGATCAGCTGGCGACCGACCGCGTGATCAACGAGTTGATGGGGAAGGATGCGTCGGCGCGTTTTCGCTTCATCATGGAGCGCGCGGAAGACGCTGCCGAGATCGACGTGTAAAAGTACAGTTCGCCTGGCCGGTGCCCGGCCGGCCTCATGCCACCGCGGCCCGTTAGCGGTACAACTGCACCAGTTCCAGCGCCGCCAGCCGGCGGAAGTCCTCGTCCAGCGACCAGACCAGCGCCTGTTCCCGTGCGGCCAGCACGCCAATCAGCAGATCCCCCAGGCTGAAACGTTGGCCGTTTGCGTTGGCCCTGGCGGTCCACGCGTCGATGGTGTGCCACGTGTCGTCGGTGGGATAGATCATCGGCAGGGCCGCCAGGGTTCGCGCAAGCCGATCGCGTGTACGGCCGCCGGTGCCGATGAGCAGTTCCGTGCGCACCGGTACCGGCATGGCCACCAGGTCGGCGTCCATCAGTCCGCGGAGGATGTCGGCCTCTTCCGAGCCCGGCTGACGCAGAGCGGCCACCCAGACCGACGTGTCCACCGCAATCACGCGTCTGCGCGCCGTCCGCGCACGTAGTCGATATCGATGTCGACGTCGGTCGTGCCGAACATCGACTTCAACTCCTCGATACGTTTCCGGCGAATCAACTCGCGCAACGCGTAGATGACCGTTTCGGTTTTCGACTTCAAGCCAGCCGCCTCGCGCGCCTCTTCAACCAACTCCGGCGGGATAATCATGGTCGTGCGCATACGAAACACCTTAACTGATATGCATAAAATCTGTCAATACATGAGTATAAACGAGGTTCATTGGAGCATCACGGCCGAGTCTGGTCGTGACGCGTGTCTTCTGCCCGCCACCGGCGGGATATCATCAGAAACGACGCCGGTTCCGTGACTCCTACGCTTCCCGATCGCCTGCTTCCCGCCCGCGACCTGTTCCACATCGACACGGATCTTCAGGTGCCCGCCTTTTCGGTGGTGGACGAACACGTGCCGCCTGTGGACCCGGACTACGTGTTCGAACGCGAGACCACGCTCGCGTTGCTGGCCGGGTTTCTGCACAACCGCCGCGTGATGGTGCAGGGGCGCCATGGCACCGGCAAGTCGAGTCACGTGGAGCAGGTGGCGGCGCGACTCAACTGGCCGTGCGTGCGCGTCAACCTGGATGGCCATGTGACGCGGATGGATCTGATTGGCAAGGACGCCATCGTGTTGCACGACGGCAAGCAGGTCACCGAGTTTCAGCCCGGCATCCTCACCTGGGCGCTGCAGCGGCCCTGCGCACTCGTGTTCGACGAATACGACGCCGGCCGCGCGGATGTGATGTTCGTCATCCAGCGTGTGCTCGAAGTGGAAGGCCGGCTGACGCTGCTGGACCAGAGCAAGGTCATCGAGCCGCATCCCGCGTTCCGCCTGTTTGCGACGGCCAACACCGTGGGCCTTGGCGATGCCACCGGCCTTTATCACGGGACGCAGCCGCTCAATCAGGGCCAGATGGATCGGTGGAACATTGTCGTCACGCTCAACTACCTGCCGCACGACAGCGAAGTGGCCGTGGTGCTGGCGCGGTGTCCCGAGTACGACACGACCGAAGGCCGGCAGACGGTGAGCGCGATGGTGGCGCTGGCCACGCTCACGCGGCGTGGCTTTGCCGATGGTGATCTGTCCACGGTGATGTCGCCGCGGACGGTGGTCACGTGGGCCGAGAACGCCACGCTGTTTCACGATCTCGCCCTGGCGTTCCGCCTGACGTTCCTCAACCGCTGCGACGAGGACGAACGCGCGCTCGTGGCCGAGTATTACCAGCGATGCATGGGACACGACCTGCCTGCCGACCCGGCGCGTCCCGGTCCCGCGGTGCGCTGACGTGCACGCCCGAACGCTGGCGGCGATAGCGGCCTGCGCGCGGACACTGGGCGAAGCGCCGGAGGTCGATGAGGCGCTGACGCGCTCGGACGGCCATGTGACCATTGGCCCGTTGCGTGCCGCCGCCGACCGCACGGCGCTGCGCCATCGTTTCCACGATGTTTCCATCCACGCTCGCCATCGTCCTCACGACGATGCCGCGGCAGCGTTGTATGACGCGCTGGAGCAGGCGCGTCTCGACGCGCGTGGTGCCACGTGGCTCTCCGGCATTGCCAGCAACCTGCGCTCATATCCCGGCCCCGATGACGACGGGGTGAGGTGGCTGGCGTTCGGGTTGTTCAGTGGCCTGGATGTGCCGGCGGCCAAGCGGGAACTCGTCGCGGGTGCGCGCCCGTTGCTTGCCGAACCACTACTCGCGGAATTGTCGTCGCTGGCGGAGGTCGTGCTTCACCAGGGGGCATTCGCGCCTCGTGCTGCCGAATGGTCGCGGCGCGCGGCTGGCGCTGCGCCCGCTCCCGTCGCACGTGAAATGTCGCCGCGGTTCAGCATTCCGGATCGCCCTGCCGGAGCGGACATCAGGCGCGGACGATACGCGTTGCCCGGGCGCACGTATCGCGAACGTGAGGCGGATGAGGCGAACGATGCGAGCGAACATCACGAGCCTGCGAAAGCGCCTCGGGATCCGGTGGTGGCCCTGGACGGATATCGCGTGTTCACCACGGAATTCGATCGTGTGGTGAACGCCGCGGCACTGGCCACGCCGGAGGAACTTGCCGCGCTCCGGCTCAGGCTCGACACCGGCTTCGCGCCATTGCGCGCGCTCGTTTCGCGAATGGCCAAGCGGCTGATGCGTGTGTTGATGGCACGGCAGGCGCGCGAGTGGCGTTTCGATCTGGACGATGGTCTGCTGGAGCCGTCGCGTCTGCCGGCGCTGGTGGTCAGTGGCACGGCGAAGCCGTTCAAGCAGGAGTTCGAGTCGCCGTTCCCCAGTACCGTGGTGACGCTGCTCATCGACCATTCCGGTTCGATGGCCGGCCACAAGATGCAGACGGCGGCGCTGACGGTCGAAGTGTTCGCGCGTGTGCTCGAGCGCTGCGGCGTGCGGTGCGAGGTGCTGGGCTTCACCACGCAGGAGTGGGATGGCGGCGCGCCGGCGCGCCGCTGGGCCGCCGCCGGTTACCCGGCGGAGCCAGGCCGCCTCAATGCCCTGGAGCACATCGTCATCAAGGCCGCGGATGTGCCGTGGCGGCGCGCGAGGAGGGGGCTGGGACTGTTCCTGCGCGATGGCATGCTGAAGGAGAACATCGATGGCGAGGCGCTGGCCTGGGCGCACCAGCGGCTACTGGCGCGTCCCGAGCGGCGGCGCATCCTCATGGTGGTGTCGGACGGCACGCCCATGGACGAGGCCACATTCGCCGCCAACGGCTTCGACTATCTCGACGGTCACCTCGCGGCGGTCGTCCGCCACATCGAAACACGATCGCCGGTGAAGCTGGCGGCCATCGGCATCGGCCACGATGTGTCGCAGTTCTATGCCAACGCCACCCGCATCTCGACGGTGGATGATCTCGGTCCGGCGCTGACAGCCAGATTGCTGGGACTACTGGCGGACTGAACGTTTCGCGGCCGCTGACAACGCCGGCGACCTGCGATAGCGTGTCGGCTGATGCGAACCGACTTCTCGGCGGCTGTTCGTTCCCTGCTGGCCGGGCGCGCGGCCACGCTCGTGGCGCTGTGCGTGCTGGCCCTCGGCATTGGCGCAACGACGGCCATCTACTCGGTGGTCGATGCGGTGGTACTGCGCGCCTTGCCGTTCGACGAACACGATCGGCTGGTGGCGGTGGGAACGCGCCGGCCGCCTCCGCCGGAGTTCGATCCGGCGCGTGATCCCGCACAGCTGACGACGGCGGCGCCCCAGGACTTCATGGACTGGGACGAGCGGCAGACGGTTATGGAGGATCTGGCGACTTATGCCGGCGGATCCATGGCGCTGGAAACACCTGGCGGTGAGGTGGAGGACATTGCCGTTCTTCGTGTGACGGCCGACCTCTTTCCGGTGCTGCGCATCCGTCCGGCGCTCGGGCGCACGTTCGACGCGAGTGAAGAAGTGGATGGCCGTCACCGCGTGGCGGTGCTGAGTCACTGGGCGTGGGAGCGGTACTTCGCATCCGACGCCGATGTGCTGACACGAACGGTCGTGCTGGACGGCAACGTCCACGACATCGTTGGCGTGTTGCCGGTGGAGGCGACCTATCCGGTTGGTGCCAGCCGCGCCACCGGCGTGTATGTGCCCTATGTGATTCCGCCAGACGAACGTACGCGCAAACCGGGCTGGCATGGGTTCTACCTGCATTCCGTGGGACGTCTGAAGCCTGGCGTCTCGCTGGCCGAAGCCGACGCGCACATGGCGCAGATTGGCCGCGCGCTCCAGGCCGAACACCCGGAGTGGAACAAGGACACCAGCGTGGCCGTTCGTCCGCTTCACGATCACATTGTCGGCACGCGCGTGCGCGTCTGGATGCTGATGCTCCTTGGTGCCGTCAGCCTGGTGCTGCTCATCGCCTGCGTCAACGTGGCCACGTTGCAACTGGCACGAGCTGCCGGGCGCGAACGTGATTTGGCCGTCCGCGCCGCGCTTGGTGCCAGCCGTGGACGTCTGGTGCGACAGCTCCTGGTCGAAAGCCTGGTGCTGG
>CAZZGM010000066.1:0-4841 GCA_964653955.1 uncultured Bifidobacteriaceae bacterium
GGCGGCGGCTTCCGCATCACCGACTTCGCCGGGCACCGCGTAAATCGTGTCCGCATCCACGCTGTAGGCCAGCAGCCGGCCATGCCGGTCGAAAATTTCCCCACGCTTGGCGGGCGCATCCACCGTGCGGCTGTGCTGCCGCTCGGCGCGCAGCGACAGCTCGTCGTGGCTCACGACCTGGAGAAACACCAGCCGGGCCACGATGCCCGTGACCCACACGCCCAGCACCACGGCCAGGACGATCAGGCGCGACTTCATTGGCGAACGCCACGACAGGGACGACTCTTCGGACACGCGTGCCTCCTGCCGCCCTTAACGGACCGCCACCACGGACGACGAGGGTGACGGCGACGGAACGACGCGCTCGAGCACGATGGCGTCTTCCGGCCGGGGTTCGACCATCCCGAGCTGCTGGGTGGCCAGCTTCTCGATACGCTGGGCCGCGCGCAGCGTTTCGATTTCGAGGCGCAGGTGCCGGTTCACCACGGCCTCCGACGCACGCTCGCGCTGCATCTGCTCCAACTGGTAGCCCTGGCGCAGCAGTTCGAAGTGCTGCCAGGCCGAGAAGAGGAACACCAGCACCAGCAGCACGCCAATGCCGGCCGACTGCCAGAGCTCGCGCTGCCGCTGCTCGTCCACTTCCCGGACGATGGGGTTGTTCCGGACGTCCTTCCGGATGGCGTATTCGAATGCTTCGTTCCGATCCATCACGCCCTCCCCTGTTCTGCCCGCCGCTCCACGGCCCGCAGCTTGGCGCTGCGGGCACGCGGGTTGGCCACTGTCTCGGCCTCGCCCGCCGTCACCGGCCGCCGCGTGAGCAACCGCACGAGGGGCTCGTCGCCCTGCGCCAGCCCACGAAACACCTGCTTGACGATCCGGTCTTCCAGCGAGTGGAAGCCGATCACCGCCAACCGTCCGCCGCTCGCACCTTCCGTCTCCGGCCTCAACCGCCGCACCGCCCGCCGCAGGCAGTCGTCCAGGCCGTCCAGCTCGCCGTTCACCCAGATGCGCAACGCCTGAAACGTGCGCGTCGCCGGATCGATTCGCTGCCACGGTCCGCCGACGGCCCGGCGGACGATGGCGGCCAGCTGGCCCGTCGACACCAGCGGCTCGCGTTCTCGTGCGTAGACGATGGCGCGAGCCACGCGGCGCGACTTGCGTTCCTCACCAAAGCGGTAGATCACGTCCGCCAGTTCGACTTCGTCCACGATGGCCAGCCGCTCGGCCGCCGTGGCGCCCTGCGACGTATCCATCCGCATGTCCAGCGGCTCGTCCCGGCGGAAACTGAACCCGCGCCCTTCGGCATCGAGTTGCAGCGACGACACGCCCAGGTCGAGCAGCATTCCGTCCACCACCGTCACACCCGCGTCGTCCAGCACGCGATCGAACGTGCGGTAGTCGGCGTGCACCAGCGTCACGCGTGCACCGTAGGGCGCCAGCACCTCCCGTGCCCGCGCCAGTGCGGCCGGGTCGCGATCGATGCCGATGAGGCGAGTGGCGCCCGCGTCGAGCACCATTCGCGCGTGGCCGCCCAGCCCCACCGTGCCGTCGACGAACACGCCGCCCCGCTCCGGCTGGAGCAGCGCCCGGACCTCGTCGACCAGGACCGGGACATGACCTACCTGCTCGTCGCCCATTCCTCCGCTAGATGCCGTAATCCGCCAGCGCCCTTGCGTCCTCGTCCGTGAACGGGTTGCCGAGCAGGCGGGCCACGAACCGGTCGTGGTTCCACACCTCGAGGTAGTTCTGCTGGCCGAGCACGTCCACTTCGCCCGTCACCTGCGCGCTCTCGCGCAGGCGCGACGGGATGATCACGCGGCCCTGGGGGTCGAACTCGGTGACCAGGCCGTAGTAGTTCACGCGGTCCAGAAATTTCTGCCGCGCGGGATGTGAGGTGGGCATCTGGGCGACGCGGCGTTCGATGTCGGCCCACACCGGCATCGGATACACGCGGACACACTCCCCCGTGAGGCTCGTCACGAACAGGTCGCGGCCATGTTCTTCCTCCATGACAGCGCGAAACCCGCTCGGGATCTTGAGCCGGCCCTTATCATCAATTTTTGCCGGTGAGTTGCCCCGGAGCACGTCAGCTACTCCA
The DNA here is from genome assembly GCA_964653955.1 of uncultured Bifidobacteriaceae bacterium. GTDB lineage: Bacteria > Acidobacteriota > Vicinamibacteria > Vicinamibacterales > UBA2999 > VFZN01. The sequence goes on from CAZZGM010000066.1 coordinate 2,099, forward strand.
CTTCACTCCACGCAAGTCCACACGGATGGTAGGCGAAGGGTCATGGACTGTCAATCGCGAAGTCCCGGCAAGTTCTGACGTATCTATTGTTTACGCCTTTGTTTCGCCTCGAAATCGAAAGATGTCAACAACTTGACGATTTAGGGTTTTTGACTGACATGCGAACGTCGCGGCCACATGCTACGATCCCTCGCTCGTTGGGTATCAACACGGTGCTCGTGTGCGAGACGCAGGTCCCCTTCATCAGGGGGGGCGCGGAGCTGCTGGTCCGGCAGCTCGTGGACCAATTGCGTGCGCGCGGCTACGAAACCGACCGCGTGTCGGTGCCGTTCAAGTGGTATCCGAAAGAAGAAATCCTGGCGCACGCGGCGGCCTGGCGGCTGCTCGACCTGACCGAAAGCAACAGCCGGCCGGTGGATCTGGTCATCACCACCAAGTTCCCCACCTACTTCGCGCGCCACCCCCGCAAGGTGTGCTGGCTCGTCCACCAGCATCGGGCCGCCTACGAGCTCGCCGACACGGAATACAGCGACTTCGGCCACGACGAACGCGACGTGGGTCTGAAGGCGCAACTGCTGGCACTCGACGAGCAGATGCTGGGCGAGTGTGTCGGGCGTTATTCCATCTCGCGAACGGTCACCGAACGCCTGCGCCGCTTCAACGGCCTCGACTCGACGCCGCTCTATCACCCGCCGCTGCTGGCGCCGCGTCTCGCGCCAGGCCCGTACGGGTCGTACGTGCTGTCCGTGGCACGGCTCGAGGGCAACAAGCGCGTCGACCTCATTGCGCGCGCCATGCGTCACGCGCCGCCGGACGTCTCGCTGGTGCTCGTCGGCGACGGCAGCCACCGCTGGCGCGTCGAGCAGGCGGCGGAAGAAGCCGGCGTCGCCGATCGCGTCCACTTTGCCGGCGCGGTGTCAGACGAGGAGCTGGTGACGCTGTATCGGGAGGCGCTGGCGCTGGTGTATGTGCCGTACGACGAGGACTACGGTCTGGCGACACTCGAAGCGTTCCTGGCCGCGAAGCCTGTCATTACCGCCACCGACTCCGGCGGCACGCTGGAGTTCGTCGACGCCGACACCGGCATCGTCTGTGCGCCGGAACCGGGTGCGATTGGCGAGGCCATCCGCGTGCTGGCCGGCGACCACGCATTGGCGGGCCGGCTGGGTGACGCCGGCCGTGTACGAGCGGCGGCCATCACCTGGGACGCGGTCATCGAGCGTCTGGTTTCGCACATCTGACCGGCCAGCGGGCGAGTTACAATGCAACGCTCGAGCCCACATGCCCCAGGGCCGGCGCCACGCCACATGAAGACCCTGGTCCTGATTCCCACGTACAACGAGCGTGAGAACCTGCCTCCGCTCGTGGAAGAAGTGCTGGCCGTACCCGGGACCGAAATCCTGGTCATCGACGATCAGTCGCCCGACGGTACCGGGGCCCTGGCCGACCAACTGGCTGTGTCCCACCCGGAACGCGTGAAGGTCATGCACCGCACGGGGCGCCGCGGGCTCGGCAAGTCCTATCTGGACGGCTTCAGGTATGCCGCGACGACCGACGTCGATCTCGTCGTGCAGATGGATGGTGACCGCTCCCACGACCCCACGTATCTGCCGGCCATGATTGCCGCGGCCGCCTCGGGCGCCGACCTGGTGGTGGGTTCGCGCTACATGAACGGCATCAGCGTGGTGAACTGGCCGCTGCGCCGGTTGATCCTGAGCTCCATGGCCAACAGCTATATCCGCACCGTCACCGGGCTGGTCATTCGTGACTGCACGTCGGGTTATCGCTGCTGGCGGCGCGAGGCGCTGGCCCGCCTGCCACTCGACCGCATCCGGTCCGAGGGCTACTCGTTCGTGGTCGAAGTCACCTTCCTCACCGCGTCAGCCGGCCTGCGGATTGCCGAGTCCCCCATCATCTTCATCGAGCGCCGCGAAGGTGCGTCGAAGCTGTCGTCCGGCATCCTGCTGGAATCGCTGCTCACGCCCTGGCGGCTGGTCCTGCGCCATGGCCGCGTCCCTGGCGGTCACGCACCGGCGGCAGGATACAATTCCCGCGGTGCATAGCTCCTCCCCCTCCCGACGGACACCCAGCCTGAGCGTCTTCTTCCCCGCCTACAACGACAGCGGGACGATTGCCAGTCTGGTCATCAGCGCGGTGCAGACGGCTGCCACCCTGACACCGGACTACGAAGTCCTCGTCATCAACGATGGCAGCCAGGACGACACGCCGCGCATTCTCGACGAACTGGCGCGCGTCTACCCCGAACACGTGCGCATCATCCACCACGCGAAAAACCGCGGCTACGGTGGCGCGCTCCGTTCGGGGTTCGAACACGCGTCGAAGGACCTGGTGTTCTACACGGACGGCGACGCCCAGTACGACCCGGCGGAGATGACGCTGCTGTGGGAGCATCTCACCGACGACGTGGACTGGGTGAACGGCTGGAAGATCAGCCGCTCCGATCCACTACACCGCATTGTCATCGGCCGCGTCTACCACCACACGGTGAAGCTGCTGTTCGGCCTCAAGGTACGTGACGTCGACTGCGACTTCCGCCTCGTGCGCCGCCGCATCTTCGACGTGGTCTCGCTCGAGAAGAACAGCGGCGTGATCTGCCTGGAGATGATGAAGAAGTTCCAGGATGCCGGCTTCCGCGTGGCGGAAGTTCCGGTGCACCACTTTCACCGCGCCTACGGCAAGTCGCAGTTCTTCAACTTCCGGCGCATTGCCCGGACCGGCGTGG
>CAZZGM010000066.1:4851-11430 GCA_964653955.1 uncultured Bifidobacteriaceae bacterium
AGCTCATGAAGGCTGACTGACCCCGGACCGGCGTGGACGTGCTGAAGCTGTGGTGGGCGCTGGTCATCCGGCGCCAGCACCTCGCCGCCCAGCGTGCCCGCGCCGCCGGGGTCAGTCAGCCTTCATGAGCTACGGAGACTTCTATCGCGGGCGCCGGGTGATGATTACCGGCGGCCTGGGATTCATCGGCAGCAATCTGGCCCACCGCCTCGTCGCGCTCGGCGCGGACGTGTTGCTGGTGGATTCGCTCATTCCCGAGTACGGCGGCAACCTCCACAACATTGCCGGCATCGAGGATCGTGTTCGCGTCAACGTCGCCGATATCCGCCAGGCCAGCACCATCAACTACCTGGTGCAGGGGCAGGAGGTCATCTTCAACCTCGCCGGGCAGGTGAGCCACATCGACAGCATGCTGGATCCGCACACGGACCTCGACATCAACTGCCGCGCCCAGCTCACCATCCTCGAGGCCTGCCGTCATCACAACCAGGCGGTCCGGGTCATCTACGCCAGCACGCGCCAGATCTACGGGCGGCCCGATCACCTGCCGGTCACCGAGCAGCACCTCGTGCGGCCGACCGACATCAACGGCATCAACAAGGCCGCCGGCGAGTACTACCATCTCGTCTACAACAACGTGTTCGGCATCCGCACCTGCGCGCTGCGGCTCACCAACATCTACGGCCCGCGCCAGTTGCTGAAACACAACCGCCAGGGCTTCATCGGCTGGTTCATCCGGCTGGTGCTGGAAGATCGCGAACTGCAGGTCTTCGGCGATGGCCTGCAGGTGCGCGACTTCGTGTACGTGGACGATGCGGTGGAGGCGTTCCTGCTGGCGGGCGCCATGGATGCGGCGCACGGTGGCACGTTCAACGTCGGCGGCAACGAACACATCACCCACCGCGACCTCGTCGACCTGCTGGTCCGCACGGCCGGATCGGGCCGCTACAGCTTCGTGGAGTGGCCGCCCGAGAAAAAGGTCATCGACATCGGCAGCTTCTATGCCGACTCGTCGCTGTTCCAGTCGCGTACGGGCTGGACGCCACAGGTTCGTCTCGCCGAAGGACTGCAGCGGACGTTCGACTACTACCGCTCACGGATGCCTCTGTATGTCTGATGCGCGCCGCGTTCCTTTCAACGCCCTTCGTCTGGGAGACGACGGGCCGGCCGTGACGGCCGCCATCACGCGGGTGGTCGAGTCCGGCTGGTTCGTGCTCGGACCCGAAGTCGATGCGTTCGAAGCGGAGTTCGCCGACGCGTGCGGCACATCGCATGCCGTCGGCGTCGGCACCGGCACCGACGCCATCACACTCATCCTGCGTGCGCTCGACATCGGCCCCGGCGACGAGGTCATCACGCCGCCGCTGTCGGCCGCCTATTCGGCGCTGGCGGTGATGATGGCCGGCGCGCGGCCCGTGTTCGCCGACATCGATCCCGAACGCTTCACGCTGGACGCCGCGGCGTGCGAAGCCGCCATCACGCCGCAGACACGCGCCATCCTGCCGGTACACCTCTACGGCCAGGCCGCCGACATGACGGCACTGCTGCCCGTTGCCGAACGCCACGGGCTGGCCGTCGTCGAGGACTGCGCGCAGGCGCACCTCGCCACCTGCGAAGGGCGTCCCGTGGGGACGATGGGGGTAGCTGGCGCGTTCAGCTTCTATCCCACGAAGAACCTCGGCGCGCTCGGCGACGGCGGCGCCGTGGCCACCAACGATGCGGCGCTGGCGGCACGAATCAAGCGACTGCGCAACGGCGGCCAGACCTCGCGCTACCACCACGAAGAAGCGGGCGCCAACAGCCGCCTGGACGAACTGCAGGCCGCCATCCTGCGGGCCAGGCTGCCGTTCCTGTCGGCCTGGACCGCGCGGCGGCGGCGCATTGCCGCCGCCTATCGCGCCGGCATTGCCACACCGGCCGTGGCATTGCCGCAGGAGTACGATGCCGGACACGTGTACCACCTCTTTCCCATCCTGACGGCCGATCGCGCAGCGGTGCAGGCGCATCTGGGAGCGCAGGGCGTGGAAACGCTCGTGCACTATCCCGTGCCCATCCCGCGCCAGCCGGCGCTGGCCGCCACTGATCCACGACAGTGCCCCGCCGCCGACGACGTGTGCGGACGGGTGCTGTCACTGCCGATGTATCCGTCGCTGACCGACGAGGACGTGACGCAGGTCATCGGCGCCGTCAACACATGCGCATCCTGATCACGGGGGGAGCGGGCTTTATCGGGTCGCACCTGGCCGAAGCGTTGCTGGCCGATGGCCACGAGGTGTTCGTCATGGACAACCTGTCCACCGGCACCATCGACAACATCGCGCACCTCGTGTCGCATCCGCGGTTCCACTACACCGTCGACAGCGTGTTCAACGAACCGCTCGTCGCCGAACTCGTCGATCGGTCCGCCGTGGTGTTCCACCTGGCGGCGGCGGTCGGCGTGAAACTGATCGTCCAGGAGCCCGTGCATACCATCGAGACCAACGTGCACGGCACCGAGGTCATCCTCAGGCACGCGGCCAAGAAGAAGAAGCTGGTTTTTATCGCGTCGACGTCCGAGGTGTACGGCAAGAGCACGGCCATCCCGTTCCAGGAAAGCGCGGACCTCGTACTCGGCGCCACCACGCGTCATCGCTGGGCATATGCGTGCAGCAAGGCCCTCGACGAGTTCCTTGCCCTGGCGTACGGGAAAGAGCGTCAACTGCCCGTCATCATCGTCCGGTTCTTCAACACCGTGGGACCGCGCCAGACGGGGCAGTACGGGATGGTGGTGCCGACCTTCGTGCGGCAGGCCCTGAGTGGTGAACCCATTACGGTGTTCGGCGACGGCACGCAGTCACGCAGCTTCACCTACGTGGGCGACGTCGTTGGTGCGCTGCAGAAGCTGATGGTGGAACCACGCGCCGTGGGCGAAGTGTTCAACATCGGCAACATCGAAGAAGTGACCATGCTCGAACTGGCGCGCCGCGTGAAAGCGGTGACCGGCAGCCAGTCGCCCATTGTCACCATCCCTTACGACCAGGCCTACGAGGCCGGCTTCGAGGACATGCCGCGCCGCGTCCCCGACCTGTCCAAGATCCACGACCTGGTGGGGTATCAGCCCGCGGTCGAGCTGGACGACATCATTCGCCGCGTGGTGGACAGCCAGCGGGCCGTATAATCGGTCTGAAGGGGATGAGCATGCGGTCCGTACTTCTTGCCGCGTTCGGGATTCTTGCCGTTACCGCCTCGGCAACCGCCCAGTCGCTGACCCTGCAGTTCAACGACGGCCTAGTGTCGCTGAAGGCCACGAACGTTCCCGTCCGCACGATTCTTTCCGAGTGGGGCCGTCTCGGCGGCACCCGGGTCGTGGGCGCCGACGACATCAGTGGCGAGCCGCTCACGCTGCAGCTCGACAATGTGTCCGAAGCCCAGGCGCTCGAAATCATCCTCCGTGGCGTGGCCGGCTACATGGCGGCGCCGCGGCCGGCCAGCGCCGCGGGCGCATCTTCTTACGACCGAATCCTCGTGCTGGCCACCAGCACGGCGCCAGCCACGACCCCGACGGCCAACCGTGCAGGCGGTGCCGCAGCCGGCACGGAACGCAGCTTCGGGTTCCGCCCGCCAAATCCTGCGCCGGGCTTCGATGAGCAGCCGGCACCCACGAATGACTTCGACGCCGTCAACGAGCCGGCGCCGTTCTCATTCCCCGAGAATCCGTTCCAGCCCGCGGGACAACCGGGGGCATTTGGACAACCGGGGCCGTTCGGCACACCCATGGCACCCGATGCGCCACCACAGATGTTGCAGTTCGGCCAGGGCGGCGCCGTCATGGTGAGCCCCGGGCTCGACCAGCAGCAATTGCCGGTGCTGCAGTTCCCCACGACAGGCGCGCCCGTCGACATGACGGCACCCACCGGTGGCTTTGGCGTGATTGGCTCGCCCACGCCCGGCGTTGTCGTGCAGCCCGCGCCGCCGCCCGGCACGCGTCCGCCCGGCGGCCTCTGACGTTCGCGCCACGGCGCAGCATCATCAGAGCGGCGCCCTCCCGGCGCCGCGGCCGTCTACAATGAGAGGGGCTCGCGTGGGCGCGGCCCTCTCGCGCATGCCGGACATCGAACGTTATTCCCCCGACGATCGCCGCGGCCTCGAACAGCTCTACCGTCGTACTTACGGTCACGAAGCTGTCGATCGCCTCAGGTTTCTCTGGGACTGGGCACGCCGCAACCCCGCCGCAACCGGTGAAACGCCGTTTCTCGTCGTGCGCGAGGGTCCGACGCTCATCGCGGCGTGTCCGTTGTCGCCGGTACGCGTGTCGGTACTGGGACAGGAGGCAGGCGGCAGCTGGAGCCCCGGCCCCATGGTCGTCGCCGAACGTCAGCGCCAGGGACTCGGCGGCGCACTGCTGCGGGCCTGGGATCGCCGCACCGGCGTAGCCTTCGGTGCCGGCTTCTCCGACGCCACACGCCAGCGCCTCGGCGAGTTGCGATGGCCCGGCGCCGTCACCGTCCCGTGCCTGGTGAAGCCGCTCAGCCGCCGGGCGCTGCGCCGGCCGACGTGGCCCGTGCCCGTGAACCGCCTCGTGTCGGCACTCACGCTGCCGGCGGTACGCTTCGTCGCGCGCAGCCGGCCGCTCAACGAAGAAGTGCAGGCCATTCGCCGGTTCGACAGCGGCGTGGACCAGTTGTGGGCCGAAGTCGGCCATTCATTGGGCTTGGCCGTCCATCGAACGGCGGCCTATCTGAACTGGAAGTTCATCGAGCCGCCGCATGTCCGCTATCAGGCCGCGGTGCTGCGGCGAGACGATGCGGTGGCGGGGTATGTGGTGTACCGGCACCTGCGGGAGCCGCAGGGACGCGTGACGCAGATTGTGGACTTCCTGGCCGACCCCGCCGACACGCGAGCCATCGGCACGCTGGCCGGATGGGTGGATCGTGAAGCGCGGGTGGAAGACTCGGACAAGATCCGCTGTTACGCGACGCATGCCGGCTTTCGCCGCTACCTGCGGCGGTCGGGATATTTCGCCGTCAGGTCCGACATCCATGTGATCGTCAAGGTCAACGCCATGACCGTGCCGAAGGACTTCTACCAGTCGGGCGACACCTGGCACCTCACGCTGGGCGACGGCGCGCTGGACCACTGAACATAAGGATTGAGAGTCATGCCACTCGAAACACAATTGAATGCCGACATTGCCGCGGCCATGAAGGCGAAGGACACCGTCCGGCTGGGCACGTTCCGGATGCTCAAGACGGCGCTCACCAACAAGAGCATCGAGGTCGGCCGCGCGCTGGACGAAGCGGAAGAACTGAAAGTGGTGGCAACGCTGGTGAAACAACGGCGTGACGCCATCGAACAGTTCACGGCCGGCAACCGTCCGGATCTCGCCGCCAGGGAAGAAGCGGAAATTGCCGTCCTCGAAACGCTGCTGCCGCCCGCAGCTTCGGCCGAAACCATTGCCTCGGCGGTGGATCAGGCCATTGCGGACACCGGCGCCAGCAGTCCCAAAGACACCGGCAAGGTAATGAAGGCCGTGATGGCGGCGCTGGCCGGACAGACCGTGGACGGAAAGGCCGTCAGCGACGCCGTGCGCGCCCGGCTGACGGGCACGACCGGCGGCTGAGACACGAAAAGAACCAAACTCGGGAGCGGTTCGTCTATCCTTGTTGAAGGCCTAGTCAGCCTCTCACCATCCTCCTTGGGGGCCCCCGCCGTTCGGCCGGGGCCTTTTTTTCTGCCCGATTCAGTTTCCCGTTGCTTACCTGGCCGTGCCGCCCACGAGGCGCATTGCCCGCGCGTGCTACGCTTTTTGTTCCGCTGATGCCCGATTCCGCGCCCCGTCTGGCCCGCTCCGCGGGCGTCATTGGGCTGGCCACCATGACCAGCCGCGTCGTCGGGCTGGTCCGTGAACAGGTGCTCGCCTATTACTTCGGGGCCGGCGATGCGATGGACGCCTTTCGCGTGGCGTTCCGCATTCCCAACCTGCTGCGCGACCTGTTTGCCGAAGGCGCCATGAGCGCCGCGTTCGTGCCGACGTTCACCGCGCAGCTCACGCGCGGCGGCAAGGAGCGGGCCTGGGCGCTCGGCAACTCCGTCATCAACGGGTTGCTGCTCGTCACCGGCGTGCTGGTGCTGGCCGGCTACGTGTTTGCCCCGGCGCTGGTCGAACTGATTGCCGCCGAAGACTACACCAGCATCCCGGGCAAGATGGCGCTCACGGTGACGCTGGCGCGCGTGGTGCTGCCATTTCTGACGCTGGTGGCACTGGCGGCGGCGTTCATGGGCATGCTGAACGCGCTCGGGCACTTCTTCATCCCCGCGGTGTCACCGGCCACGTTCAACGTGGCGAGCATCGTGCTGGTGGTGGCGCTGGTGCCGATGGCGCCGCCACTCGGCGTGGAGCCGATCATGATCGTGGCCATTGCCACGGTCGTTGGCGGGCTGGCGCAGGTCGTAGTGCAGTGGCCACCGCTCGCACGCGAAGGCTTCCGCTATCGTCCGACCATCGACATCCACGACGAAAGCCTGCGGCGCGTGCTGCTGCTCATGGGTCCGGGCACGCTGGGCCTGGCCGCGACGCAAATCAACGTGTTCGTCAACACC
>CAZZGM010000067.1:0-1957 GCA_964653955.1 uncultured Bifidobacteriaceae bacterium
CCTTCGCAGCCCTTTCTCGTCCGGATGCGCCTGCGCGAAGATCTCCGGCAGCTCGTGCGCACCGACTCCACCTGCGGCGTGCAGACCGACGGCCTCGTCGGCGGCGCGTTCATTCAGGTGAGTCCGGGTACCGATGCCGCACCGATTGCCGGGGAAGGAACCGTTCTCCGCGGCATCGATCCCATCGAGTTCGCGGATCTCCTGGAGCACGGGCGCGAAACCTTCGAGCTCGTGAACCGCGAGATCGTATCGGTCCGCGAGGACGTGCACGAGACGCTCTCTTCGCTGACGCGGGCGATCGACACCACCGGAGACGTGATTGCCCGCGCCGGTGATCGTATCGACGAGTTTGGCGAGCGCGGCGTCCGTGTCATGGATGACGTGCGGCGGACCACGGCCGACGTGCAGGGTATTGTCGCCCGCGCCAATGCCGGGGAAGGCACCGTTGGCCGATTGCTGACCGACGATGCCTTGTATAACCGGCTGAATGCCGTGACTCAGGATGCCGCGGGTACCGCGCGCGCTCTGCGCGACACCACCGAGGCCGCACGCGATGCCGTCCGCGACTTCACGGGTCCCGACGGGGCCGGGTCGCGCGTCACGCAATCCATTCGCAACACGCTGGCGGCCATCGAAGAGGTGACCAACGATCTGTCGGAAGGTACCGAAGCGCTGAAGCGGAACTTCCTGTTCCGCGGCTTTTTCCGCGGCCGCGGCTTCTACGATCTGGATTCCGTCTCGCGCGAAGCCTATCAGGCCGGACTGCTGGAGCGGAATCGGACCGCCGTGCGGATCTGGCTGGAAGGCACCCGGTTGTTCGATATCGATCCCGATGGCCATCTCCGCCTGACAGTGGAGGGACGCCGGCGCATCGAGGTGGCCATGGGCGAACTCGTGCAGTATCCGCGCGATACGCCGCTCATTGTCGAGGGCTACGCCGAAGCCACCGATCGCGATACGGCTTACCTTCGCGCTGCCGAGCAGGCCGCTATCGTGCGTGACCACCTGCTGTCACGATTCCGGCGCATCACGACGCTGACCGAGATCATGCCCATGGGCCGCGACGCCCAGGGCAGCCCGCGCGGCGACGGCACATGGGAAGGCGTCGCCCTGACGATGTTCGTCAGCAACGACGTGTTCCGCGGCAAGCGCTGATGGCTACTTCGTTCCGGTGAGCCGGAACTTCTGCGCGCGAAAGCCGGCCTGCACCGTGGCTCCCGTGTCGGGATGCGTGACCTCCGGTCCGGCGGCTTCGGCCACGTAGATGTTCCCGGAGGGATCCACCGTGATGTTGTGCGGGCGGCCAAGCTGGCCGGGGCCGACGCCGGGACCCGCGAACTCGTCCACCACTTCGAGGTCGCTGCGGCGCAGCACGGTAATGACGTGCGTGCCGCCGTCAGCCACGTAGAGATACGTCTGCGAGGGATCGTGGGAGAACGCGATCGAGAACGCTGCTTCGCGGCCGCAGGGACGCGGCGGCGTCCATGTGGCACGTTCTTCGGCACCGCAGTGCGGGCGCAGGATGCGCTCGCGTTCGAAGGTGCCGTCCTGCCGGAACACCTGGACGCGGTTGTTGGCGCGGTCGGCCACATAGATGAGGCCGTCGCGCGAGCCGGCGATGCCGTGCGGCACTGACAACTGCTGCGGCGGCTCGGCGGGCGGTTCGGCATCGGGTGAGTCGGAGGGACGCTCGCGGCTCGGCGGATCCACCGGCGGGCGGCCATACGCGCCCCAGTGGCGGAGGTAGCGGCCCGTGGCCCCGTCGAACACGATGACGCGCCGGTTGCCGTAGCCATCGGCCACGAATACCTCGTTGTCGGCGGCATCCACCCAGATGTCGGCGGGGCGGCCCATCAGCGTGGTGTCGTTGCTGCCGCCGGTTTCGTTGTAGCGGCCAATCACCAGCTTGACCTCGCCCGTGCGCGAGAACTTCACCGTGAGGTGGCTCTCGCGTGCG
>CAZZGM010000067.1:1967-11420 GCA_964653955.1 uncultured Bifidobacteriaceae bacterium
GTCCAGACGTCGCCGTTGTGGTCCACGAACACGCCGTGGATGGTGCTCCAGTTACCGTCGGGGCCGCGCGCGTCCCACGACTGCACCTGCCGGCCGTCCGTGTCCCACTCCGAGATGTGGCCGCGGCTCGATGTCCAGACGTGGCCCCGTGCATCCGCGAAAATACCGATCACCTGACCCCAGTCCCAGTCGGGCGGCAGCACGGGCCAGCCCGGATCCGCTTCGAACGCGGGGACGCCGGTCAGCGTGTCAGCCGCCGGCGGTGCCGGCGTGTCGTTCGACGAAGGGGTGCCACAGGCGAGCGTGGCCAGCAGTGGCAGCAGCAGGGTCGTGCGTCGGACGGACATGGCACCTCCGGGTGCGGCAACGAGTCGACTACGGGGAATACGATCAGCGCACGGGAGCCCGGGCCTCGCATCCGCCGTCGGGGACGGGATGTGCCCAGAGCGTATCGATCTCGGTAATGTGATCCAGGCAGACGGGATCGCCGGTCTTCAGATCCTCGCGCGTGAGCGCAAAGGCCAGCCGCGCGTCCTGAGCGGTGGGCCAGTCCACGCGCACGAGTTCCACTTCCTCCAGGCCGGCATACGGTTGCACCGAGACGACTTTCCACTCACGGTGCGGCGACAGGTTGACGTGGTGCACGGCCGGTGTCGTGTCGCGGTCCTGGCGGCAGCCGGATACGGCGGCCAGCACGATCACGGCGGCCACGAGCCATCGTCCGCGTGCCTGCGCGGGTGAGATATGGATGAGCATAGGTCCTCCTGCGGAGCGCCGTGCCGGCGCCGTCGCGTGTTTCCTATTCTCTACTGGTTCCGCTACGCCATTTAGCTCATCCACCATGCCCGCATGCGCAGCTTGACTATGACCGCCGGGGCCGTCCCGGAACGGCAATGGGGCCGTCCTTCTGGATCTCTGTCCAGACCCGTCGTCCGACCTTGCTGGCTTCGGCCACGATGGCGGCTTCGTCGACCGTCGTGATCCGCCGATCGCGCATGACGAAGCGGCCGTCGATCATTACCGACTCGATGTCGGACGGCTGGCCATTGTGGATCCATGCCGACAGCACCCGCACTGCGGGTACGAGATGCACGCGCTCGGTGTCCAGCACCAGGATGTCGGCCTTGCGTCCCACTTCCAGCAGACCCACGGTCTGCTGCTGGCGGACGGCCTTTGCGGACCCCATGGTGGCATCCTCGAGCACGTCTTCGGGTTGCGGCGTCATGCCGGGGATGGGATCGTCCGCACGCAGCACACGTTCCATCAGCATGGCCGTACGCATCACCGAAAACATGTCGGTGGTGTTGTTGTCCGTGCCGCTGGCAATGGTGATACCGGCGGCGCGCAGCTGCGGAATGGGTGGCGCTACGCCGCGGTTGGCCGCCATGCCGGCCTGGTGCGTGACGATGGTGCTGGTTTTCGACAGCATGGCGATGTCGGCCTCGTCGACGTAGCGGCAGTGCGCGGCGAAGAGGCGGGGGCCGAGAAAGTCGTGGCGGTGGAGGAACGCTACCGGGCTCATGCCGTGGTAGCGATTCATGTAGGCCACCTCGGGCCGGCTCTGCGACAGGTGAATGGTGTAGCCGAGGTCGTGCTTGTCTGCGAACGCACGAACGGCCTGCAGCAGTTCCGGCGACGAGTTTTCGGCCAGTGCGGCGGCCGGAAACACACTGATGCGTCCTTCGTCTTTGCCGTGCCACGCGTCATATAGATCGGAGATGCGCTGCAGGCCTTCGTCGCGCATCCGGGCGGAGAACTCGGGCGGCGTGCTCTCGGCCAGCCGTTCCGGCGACATCGGGGCGCCGCCGACGCGGTCGGTGGCTGATTCGGCAAACACCCATCGCAACCCCGTCTTTGCCAGTTCACTGGCCGTGTTCATGGTGCCGGACACGTTTTCGACGAGGGTGGTGGTGCCCGTCTTGATGGCTTCGAGTGCGCCGACCACGGCCATGAGTGTGAGCTCTTCGCGCGACACCAGGCTGTTGGCGCTGACCGGGAGGCGGTAGCTGTTGGGGAAGCCGAAGTCTTCGTTGAAACCGCGTGACAACGTTTGCGAGAGGTGTGCGTGGCAGTTGATGAGCCCCGGCAGCAGCGCCTTGCCCTGACCTTCGTAAATCTCCGCGTCCGGATGGTCGCGCATCACCTGATCGGTGGCGCCAATGGCGGCAATCCGATCGCCGGCGATGGCCACCGACACGTTGTCCAGCACGAAATCCGGGTTGATGACCGTGATGTTGCGGAAAATCACGCCGCGCGTGGCGGTTGGTGGCGCCGGTGCGGCGCAGGCGTCGAGCAGCAGGGCCGCGGCTCCGACACCGGCACCGGCCAGGAGTTGTCGGCGGTTGATGGTGGCGGGCGGCAGGTGGTCCGGGGGCGGTGCGGGCATGGCGCAAGGTAGCGCCGTGCCCGCGGCAAGGTCAAGGAGCCGTGGACGCCTTCATCAGCACGAGGCCCGAAACGATGAGCGCGGCAGCCGCGACGCGGCCCGTACTGGCCGGTTCGCCGAGCGCGGCCACGCCCACCACGAATGCGCCAACCGCGCCAATGCCCGTCCACACCGTGTAGGCCGTGCCCAGTGGCAGACTTTTCATGGCGGTCGAGAGCAGGCCGAAGCTGGCCGACATGGCCAGCAGCGTGACAACGGATGCCGCGGGACGGGTGAAACCTTCGGACAGCTTCATCGTGAACGCCCAGACGACTTCGAGTAGACCGGCAACGAACAGCAGAATCCAGGCCACAGCGACCCTCCTGGTGGACCGTACCGTCGATTTCCAGCGCGTCTGCTCAGCATGCCTGGGCCGGAACACGCCGTTGAGCGCCAACGCGCACGGGCTTCCTTGGTACGCCACTAAGTACGTGAAAGGGCCGGGCCGTCCCGGCTGTCGTCCCCGCGGGCGCGGGCGGAGGGCGTGGCCTCCGTCGACGAAGAATTCAATTGTTACATACCAGACTGGACGGGTGCCACGCAGTGTCCGCCATCCTGGGCGGCAGCCCATTCCGTCATGGCGTTGACGAACGCCTCGCGGTGCGTGGAGAACTCGCGTCCCGTGGCCCGCGGCCAGGCGCTGTGCGTGACCACCACGAGACGGCAGTCGGGATTGATGTGGATGCTCTGACCGTAGATGCCCGTGGCGGCAAACGCGCCGTTCGGCCGCAGCCACCACAGCAGCCCATAGCCGTCGTTGACGGCGGATGGTGTGGTGGAGGCTTCCATCCAGCCGTCGGCCAGCGTTGGTGAGCCGTCGGCCAGCCGTCCGCCGCGCATGGCGAACAGCCCCAGGCGCCCGTAGTCGCGCAGCGTGGCGCTGAGGCAGCAGCCGCCATGTTCGGCGCCCAGCTCGGACAGCAGCAGCCAGTTGGCGTCGTGTTCCATGCCGAACGGGCGCCAGATTTTGTCCTCGAGATAGGTGGCCAGGTTGTTACCGATGGCGGCGCGCAGCACGGCGCCGACGAGGTTGGTTTCTTCGGTGTTGTAGTTGAACGTGCGGCCGGCGGGCGCCACGCGCGGTTTGCGCAGGAGATAGCGCAGGCGATCGAGCGCCGAGCCGCCCGTCTGCGCGATGTCGGACTGCGGGTCGGCGTAGTTTTCGTCCCACGCCACACCGGACGACATGGTCATGGCCTGCCGCAGCGTGACGCCATCGTAGGCAGAGCCGCGGAGCAGGGGCAGATAGTCACTCACCGGCACGTCCACGGACGGGATGAACCCGTCGCGGATGGCCGCACCCACCAGCATCGACACCACGGACTTGGCGACGGAAAACGAGTACCACCGCGTGTCGGGCGTGTTGCCCTGTGCGTAATGCTCCAGCACGACGTGGCCGTCGTGGATGGCCATCAGGCCGACGAGGTGGTTGTGTTCGACGAAATCGTCAATGGCGAACTGTTCGGTACCGACGGTATAGCGGAGACCGGAGAAGTCCGCGGTGCGCCCGGGCAGCGGAAACGGGTGTGTGCTGGCGGAGACGGGACGGGTCGGATAGATGCGGTCCATGTTGCGGTAGCCGCGCAACTGCTGTTCAGGCGTCCAGTTGAGGACGTTTTCGAGATGTCCGAACCCCGACCAGTCTTCGGCGGCAGGGGAGGGTGGCCCGGGAGGAACGGAGGGGGCTGGGCGGCAAGCAGCAAGCGTGATGAAGGCAATGAACGGAACGAACCACGAAACGCGCGACGACATATGCCTACCGATTCTGGCACGTGTCGCAGGTGGCACCGGCCGATGCGGTGGCTGCGGTGGCGCGCGCCATCGCTGGCCCGTCGGGGGTGAGGGTTGACACGCGGCGCCTGAATCTCTTACTTTTTGTTAAGTTTGAGATTGAGTCTCATTATCGTTCATCCATTCTCGAGTCCCCCATGAGCCACACCTTCAAAACACTCACGACCAGCACGGCCCCGCCGCGGCGAACACGTCCCGGCGCGGTGATGACCGGCGCCATCATTGCCACCGCCACGTTCGGCCCCGGAGGGGCGGAGGCGGCACCAGCGGCAGCGCCAGCCACCTCGTCACTGACCTCGTCCAGTCCCGCCAGGACGCGCTATGAAGCGGCCATGGCCGGCCTGCTCGAAGCACGACGCATGGCGCATGCGGCCGGTGCCGCGCAGCAGGCACGAGCCGTGCAGCCGTTCGACGTGGCGGCGGGTCCGCTGGCATCGGCGCTGGCATCGTTCGAAACCGCGACCGGCATCACGGTGGAAGTGGCCGCGAGCGTGATGCGCGACATCGACTCGCCCGGCGTCAGTGGTGCCTTCGCGCCGGAACAGGCGCTGCAGCGGATCCTCGCGGGGACCGGGCTGGCGTACCGCTTCGTCGGGCCGTCGACGGTCCGTATCGACGTGCCCGGGCAGACGGATTTCGTGCAGGTGACCGCGTCGCCGACACCGGTGGTGCGGTCGCCCAAGTTCACTTCGCCGCTCGTCGATGCGCCGCAGACCGTGTCGGTGATCCCCGGCAGCGTGTTCAACCAGCAGGGGGCGCAGAACCTCACGGACGTGCTGCGGAACACGCCCGGCATCACCTTCAACGCGGGCGAGAACGGGTTTGCGACGCCGACGTCGAACTTCAGCCTGCGCGGCTTCGACACGAGCGGCAGCGTGTTCGTGGACGGCGCGCGCGATTCCGGCAACTTCTTCCGCGACGTCTTCAACCTCGAGCAGGTGGAGGTGGTGAAGGGACCGTCCGGCGATAACGGCCGCGGCAGTGCGGGCGGCTACGTGAACCTCTCGACCAAGAGCCCGCGCGCCGAGGCGTTCCAGACCCTGTCACTCGGCTATGGCTTCGACCAGTACGACTCGGCAAACCGCCCGCGCGCCACGATTGACGTCAACCGGCCCATCAACGACAGCGTGGCCGTGCGCTTCAACGTGTTGTGGCAGGACGGCGGCCTTCCCGGACGACAGTCCGTCGAGCGCAACAGTTGGGGCGTGGCGCCGTCCATCACGTTTGGTCTCGGTGGTCCGACGCAGGCGGTCATTGCCTACCAGCGCGTCGAGCAGGACGGCGTTCCCGACTGGGGCGTTCCCGGAGCTCTCATCGACGGCATGATTGGCTATGACGCGGCGGCCGGCGGCAGCGCCAACCGCGCGCGCTTCTACGGACATGCCAGCGACTACGACGATGTGCGGTCGGATTCGGTGCTGGCGCGTGTCGAACATGCGTTCTCGCGGAACGTGCGCCTGAGCAACCAGACGCGGTGGTCCGACACCGAGCGCGAGGCGCTGTATGCGATACCCACCGGCTTCACGCCGGCGACAGGCCTGGCCGCCACGCAGCGTCAGGCCTACAGCCGCGAGAACTCCACGCTGTCGAACCTGACCACGCTGTCCGCCACGTTCGACACCGGCTCACTGCACCACACGATGGCGTCCGGCCTCGAGATCAGCCGCGAGGCGTCGAACGCCAACCGTTATTCCACCAATGGCGTGCTCGGCAATCCGGGCTCTGTTCCGGTGGACAGCCCCGATCCCGGCCGCCCGTTGACCGGTTTTGTCGGCCTCGTCCCCGTGCAGACTGCCGACATCAGCATCGATACGGTGGCCGCCTACGTGTATGACACCGTGCAGTTGAGCAGCCGTTGGCAGGTGACCGGCGGCCTCAGACTCGAGCGTTACGATGTCGGGCTCGAGAGCCGCACGGCCGAGGGCCAATCGCAGGGTCCCGATGGCTTCGACCGCAGCGATACGACGCTGAGCGGCAAGGCCGGCCTCGTCTACAAGCCGGCACCGAACGGCAGCATCTATGCCGCCATTGGCGTGGCCACGCTGCCGCCAGCCTCGTTCCTGTCCAACCCCGACATTTCGCGTGATGGCGACAACGCCTTCCCCGGATGGTCTTCGGGACAGAACAGCGCCATCTCGAAGGTGCAGCGTTCCACCAACTACGAGGTCGGCACGAAGTGGGACGTGTTCGATCAGCGGTTCAGCGCCACGGCATCGCTCTTCAGAACCGAACGCAGGAACATTGCGATGGCGGGCACCGTTGATGGCGTGGCCAACATGTTTGCCGGCTACGGCCGTCAGGTGGTGCAGGGTATCGAACTGGGCGGATCGGGCAGCATCACGCCTGCGTGGACGGTGTTTGGCGGGCTCCTGCTGATGGACAGCGAGCGTCGCCACGGTCCCGAGGTGGATGCCGCCCGTCTTGCCGCCAACCCGGGCGACTACGGCACCAGGACCACCACCAACGGCGATCGCCTGGCGTTCTCGTCCAACGTCACCGCCAATCTCTGGACCACCTACCGTCTGCCTGTCGGTCTGACGCTCGGCGGCGGCCTGCAGCACGTGGGTGAAGCCTATCTGGGGCGTCCGGACGACGCGGAGCGGATCATTCCGAATGGGAATGCCGGCGTGCTGCCTGCCTACACCGTGATCAACGCGCTGGCCTCGTACGAGGTGAATCGACGTCTCACGCTCCGCTTCAATGTCGACAACCTCGCCAACCGGTTCTACGCCATGTCAGCAAACTGGAACGGCAGCCGCGTGACGCTTGGGCCCGCGCGTGCGTTCATCGTCAGCACCGACCTGAGGTTCTGATGCTGCTGGCTATTCCCGACGTCCTGACCCCGGCCCAGGTGGCCGAGGCGCGCGGGCTGCTCGAGGCGGCGGAGTGGGTGGACGGCCGCGTGACGGCCGGACACCAGGGGGCGCGCGTCAAGGACAACATGCAGCTGCCGGCCGACAGCCCCGCGGCGCAGCAGGTGGGCGCCATGATTCTGCAGGCGCTGGCGGCCAACCCGCTGTTCATGTCGGCGGCGCTGCCGCTGCACGTGCTGCCGCCGTTCTTCAATCGTTACTCGGGCGGCCAGACGTTTGGTACGCACGTGGATGGTTCGATTCGTACCCTGCCGAACGGTCAGCGCATCCGCACGGATCTGTCGTGCACGCTCTTCTTCAGCGGGCCCGACGAGTACGACGGCGGCGAGCTGGTGGTGGAGGATACCTACGGTTCGAAGTCCGTCAAGCTGCCGGCCGGGCACCTGATCCTCTATCCCTCCACGAGTCTGCACCAGGTGACGCCCGTGACGCGGGGCACACGCCTGTGTTCATTCTTCTGGCTGCAGTCGCTGGTGAGGCGCGACACCTGCCGCGCGCTGCTGTTCGACATGGATATTGCCATTCAGCGTCTCGGGGCGGAGCATCCGCTGCACCCGTCAGTAGTGTCGCTGACAGGCGTGTACCACAACCTGCTGCGCGAGTGGGCTGAACTCTGACGAGCGGTCACGCCGTGCCTCAGGTGGACGGCCGTGGCTGGTTGCTCAGCCGCGCGCGGTCCGCTCAGGAGCGCGGTGGCGGACCGTCGAACGACCAGGAAATGGTGATGCGCTTTGTCGCCTGCGCGCGGCGAAGTGCATCTTCGGCCTCGGCGCGCAGGCCGGCGCTGTTGACGTAAGCCTCGGACGACTGCTGCGGATCCAGGTTGTCGCGCACGAACTCCTGAAGGAACTGCGGCTGGTAGGCTTCGTATACGCGCACACCAAAGCGGAACAGATCGTACGCGGCCTCGCGCAGGTGCTCCACGCCCTGCTGTTCCCAATGCCGCACTACCGCCAGCCCCTCGTCGACGGCGTCGGTGGCCTCGTGCATCTCGTCGCGCCCTACCGCATCGCCCGGGGTGAGTCCCTGCAGGCTGCCGGCCAGCGTGCGGCAGACGACGTGCCGCGCCGCCACGCCGATTTCAGCAGCTTCGATATCGGTGCGTTCGGTGTCGGCGATGAGTGTCAGGGCGCGCCGTGCCGCCTCGCGCGCCGGTTGCGCCGAGGCTTCATCGCTGGCCAGCAGACGCGCGAGGTTGGTCCAGATGGTGGCCAGTAACTGCCGGCGATCCTCGAGAGGCGTGGCACGTTCGTCTTCCAGCAGCGCGGCTGCTTCCCTGAACGATGCCTCGGCGTCAGCATTGGCCGGTGGCGTGTCGGCTTGCAGCGCCAGCGCACGGTTCTGGAGCGCAATGGCGAGACGCCGGCGATAACGGTCCGCGCCGTCGAGCGGGAGCGTGCGGAGCAGCGCGATCGCCTCATCGTAGCTGTGTACGGCCTCGGGAACGCGGTTGCCCAGCCGCATGATGGCGTGCGCGCGGTTGAGGTGACAGGCCGCCAGCGCGTGCCGCATCTCGTCGAGGTCGTTGCCGGGGAGACTGCCGCGCAATTCGAGCGCCTGCTCGAAGCACTGCAGCGCCTCGGCCACCGACTCCAGGTCTGGCGCGTTCAGCAGGCCGATGCCGCGCCGCATGTGCAGCGAGGCGCGAGCGTCGATGGCCTCGATGTCTTCGCGGGTCACGGCCGCACGCGGCGAAGGATGGCCACCACTTCACTGCCGGCCATGGCGGTTTCGGCCACGGTCAGCCCCACGAACTGGTAGCCGGCCTGTCCGGCATCCGCCAGTTCCTTCTGCAGGGTCGAGGTTCTCTTGGTGGCGAGCAGCTTGTACTCCTGTGCCGGACGGTTCGTCGCGTTGCGATCGCGCTCGAGGATGACCACGACTTCCTTGCCGCCGAAGGCGGAGCTGTATACGGTTTGCCCCCTGTACTCGTAGCCCGCGTCGCCGGCTGCCTGCATTTCCCGCTGCATGGTGGAGGTCCTGTTGGTGGCCAGCAGCTTGTAGGCGTACCGCCCTTTCTCCTCGTCCGGCAGGCGATGCATCACAGTGACGACCTCGGATCCGCCGAAAGACGTTTCGCCGCCCATCACCCCGCCAAAGCGGAAGCCCGCGTCGGCTGCCTCGTTCATTTCCTTCTCGGTCGTGGAGGTCTTGCTGGTGGCAATCACCTTGTACTGCACCTCCTGCGCTTCGGAGGCGAGTGGTGTGGCGACGACGAACGCAAGGGCGAGAGCCGCGGCAATCGAACGCATGGATTCTCCTTCAGCGAAACCCGTGGGTGGTTTCGACGTGTTATCGGCAGGCGCCACGGCAGCGTCCAGCTTAGCCCGCACATCAGGACCGGTCAACGATGAGATCGCCTAT
>CAZZGM010000068.1:0-11390 GCA_964653955.1 uncultured Bifidobacteriaceae bacterium
GCGGCGTTCGGCCTCGTGCAGTTCCATCTGAATGTCGGGCGACAGGCCTTCGACACGCCCCACCACGTGGAACCGGATGTTGTTGTCGAGCAGTGTCGAAAGTTCCGCGCGCAGATAGCGCTTGAGCAGCAGCATCAGCGTGCTGACTTCGGATGCCGGACGTTTCCAGTTCTCCACCGAAAACGCGTAGAGCGTCAGCACCTGCAGGCCCAGGCGGGCCGATGTTTCCAGCACCTCGCGAACCGACTGGATGCCGGCGCGGTGTCCTTCGACCCTCGGCAGGCGCCGCCGGCCGGCCCAGCGCCCGTTGCCATCCATGATGATGGCGACATGCTGCGGCAGGCGATCGGACTGAATCTGGCGGGCCAGCTCCAGGTCAGGCGACCCGGGCGGGATCCACGCCAGCAACTGGTCGAGCGACATGGGTTAATGGGTGATTCTACATCCTCAGTAATGCACCCGCACCAGCACCAGCCCCTGTGGCGGCGCCGTAGGGCCCGCGCGTTGACGCGAACGTGACGCCAGGATGTCGGTCATGTGCCCGGCCGGCCACCGATGACGGCCGATGTCCACCAGCGTCCCAACGATGTTCCTGACCATGTGGCGCAGGAACCCCGTGCCGGTCACCTCGTACCGCAGATAGTGCGGCCGGCCCGGTTCCTCCACGAGGCGCGATTCCAGCAGACGCCGCTCCGAGGTAAGCACATCGCTACCCGAAGCCTGGAACGCGGCAAAATCGTGCTGCCCGACCAGCAGCGTTGCCGCGTGGCTCATGGCGGACACGTCCAGGCGCCCCGGGAGGTGCCAGACAACACGGCGGACAAACGGCCCGGGATCGTCGCCGATGGCAATGGTGTAGCGGTAATGTTTGGTGCGCGCGTGGCGGCGCGCGTCGAACCCGGGCGGCGCCTCCTCCACGGCCACCACCCGCACGTCATCGGGCAGCCGCGCGTTGAGGGCGCGAACCAGCACCCCAGGCGGCAGTCGGTTGGTCACCGCCACGCTCACCACCTGCCCCAGCGCATGAACGCCGGCGTCGGTTCGTCCCGCGGCGACAACCGTCACGGGGCGTTTTTCGATGACGGCCAGGCTGTCCTCGAGCACGGCCTGCACCGTGCGTGCCTCCGGTTGCCGCTGCCAGCCCGCATACCCCGTTCCTTCATAGGCCAGCGTCAGCTTCAGCGCGCGCGGCGCCGTGGCGTCCACGTCAGCTCCCGGCCGCGCCGGACAACGCGGCCGGGCAGCAAGAAACAGTCGACACGTGGTTCCCGGTCATCGAGCGGTAGTATAGCCAGCGCGGCCGGCTGAACCCCCAACCTGCTGGTCACGTCTATACCGGGCAGGGTTTCGGGTGCGCATGGCGGCACCCTTCTTGCTGTCCGGTGTGCGGTTCGGCGGACCGTCGGGGGCGTTTCGCAAGGAACCGCCTTCGAGACGTAAGGCCGTACAAGTCCACCAGGAACGAGTCGTTCCTTTCCACGGAGTCACAACGGTGATGCGTGTTCCAAACGGTTTTCGTGCGCAATCGATGATTGCGGCCATGTTGATGGCCGCGGGCCTGTCCGCTTTTGGGGCGGCGCCTGTCCGCGCGCAGACACCCGGGGCCGACCAGTCGCAGGTGCGCCGCGTAAGCATTGACGATGCCGTGGCGCTGGCGCTCGAGAACAATCTCGACCTGCAGGTGGAACGTATCAACCCGCAGGTACAGGACCTCAGCATCGCCCAGGCGCGGACCGGCTACACGCCGACGTTCCGGACCAACCTCGGCCTGAACGATCAAACCATGCCGGCCACCAACCAGCTGGCTGGCGGTGCCGAGTCCATCACCAACACGCGCGGCAACGTCGACTTCGGCATTGGTGCCCTGACGAAGTGGGGCGGCACCTACGACGTCGGCTTCAGCACCATCCGCAACAACACCAACAACTTCTTCACGAACTTCAATCCGCAGCTCACCCCGACCCTCAATCTGAACATCACGCAGCCCCTGCTGCGCAACTTCCGGATCGACGGCACGCGCCAGCAGCTGCTGGTCAGCCAGAAGAACCGCGAAATCTCCGACGTTCAGGTGCAGCAGTCCATCGCGCTGACGGCCCGCAACGTGCGCAACGCCTACTACGACCTGATGTTTGCCATTGGCAACCTCGACGTGCAGCGGCAGTCGCTCGAGCGCGCCGAGCAGTCGCTCAAGGACAACCGTGCCCGCGTCGAAATCGGCACCATGGCCCCCATCGACATCGTCCAGGCGGAAGCCGAAGTGGCGCAACGCGAAGAAAGCGTCATCCTGGCCGAGGCCCAGATCTCGCGCGCCGAAGATCGCCTGCGCACGCTCATCTTCAACCCCTCGTCGCCAGACTTCTGGAACATCCGCATCGAGCCCAGCGACACGGCGCAGTTCCGGCCGGTCACCGTCGACACCGACCAGGCCGTGTCCACCGCGCTCCAGCAGCGGACCGATCTGACAACGGCACGCAAGCAGCTCGAAACCAACGACGTCAACATCCGCTTTTTCCGCAACCAGGTGCAGCCGGACGTCAATGCATCGGTGACCTACTTTTCGCAGGCGCTGGGTGGCACGTTCCTCGAACGCGACGGCCTGGGCGGTGACGTCATCAACCGCGTGCGCACCAGCTACGGGAGCGCGCTGCGGACCATGCTTGGCGGCGACTTCCCGACATGGACGGTGCAGCTCCAGGTGAACTACCCCATTGGCCAGGCCCCCGCCGAGGCCCAGCTGGCCCGCGCGCGGCTGCAGGATCAGCAGGCACGACGGCAGCTCCAGAACCAGGAGATGCAGGTGGCCACGCAGATCCGTGAGTTCGCCCGGCAGGTGCAGACCAACGCCAAGCGTGTCGACGCCACGCGCGCCTCGCGCACGCTGGCCGAACGCCGCCTCGAAGCCGAAGAAAAGAAGTTCCAGGCCGGCATGACCACCAGCTTCCTGGTGTTCCAGGCGCAGCGCGATCTCAACCAGGCCCGTAACAACGAGCTGCAGGCGCTGCTGGACTACGACAAGGCGGTGGTGGACTTCCAGACCGCGCAGGAAGCACCGATTGGCGGGGCCACGACCAGCTTCACCGGGACAACGGGCGTTCAGGGCGGCGTCAACGGCGTTGGCGGCACCACCGGCGTCAACGGCATCGGTATCAACGGCCAGCAGCAGCCGGGTTCACAGCAACAGTTCCGGCAGTAAGTCCTCGTTGGCGTGGGGCGGCCACCGCCCCACGCCGGCTCGCCCTCATTCCTCCCCGCCGCCTCCACCCGCAGGGCACCCCAGTCCTGCCCTGTTACACTCTGTCCGTGACCGGCGTCACGGCCACCGTCATCACCTTCAACGAAGCCGCCCACATCGAGGCGGCTCTCCGCTCGTTGTCGTTTGCCGACGAAATCATCGTCGTCGACAGCGGCAGCACGGATGGCACCGCCGCCATCGCGCGGCAGTTCACCGACAAGGTGTTCGTGCGCGAGTGGCCGGGATATGTGGCGCAGAAAAACTTCGCCGCCGAACAGGCCTCGCACGACTGGATCTTCTCGCTGGACGCGGACGAACGTGTGTCCGACGCGCTGGCCACCGAACTACGCCAGCTCCGCGTGCCCGCCGGCCAGGGAGACGCGTCGCATGACATTGCCGGCTACCGCATCCCGCGCATGACCTTTCACCTCGGGCGCTGGCTGCGAACCACGGACTGGTATCCCGACTACCAGCTCCGACTTTACGATCGCCGTCGCGCGCGCTGGGCGGGCCGTCTCGTCCACGAATCGGTAAAAGCCGACGGCCCGGTGGCGCACCTTCGCGGTGACATCCTCCACCACGCCTATCGCGACCTCGCACACCACCTGCAGACAATGGACCGTTACACGACGCTGGCGGCACGCCAGATGTTCGAGGATGGCCGCCGCGCCGGCTGGTGGGACCTGGCCCTGCACCCGCCCGCGGCGTTCCTGCGCAACTACGTCCTGCGTGGCGGCTTTCGCGACGGCGTGCCCGGCCTCATCGTGTCGGCCATGAATGCCCGTTATGTCGGCCTGAAACTGGCCAAACTCTGGGAACTGTGTTCAGCCTCCACATCGACACGGCCCGCACCTGGCGCGGCGGACAGCAGCAGGCGCTCCTGACCGTCCTCGGGCTGCGCGAGCGCGGACATCGTGCCGTGCTGGTGGCGCATCCCGATGGCGAGCTTCACCGGCGCGCCGTCGAAGGTGCCGATCTCATCGGTCTGGCGCCGCGCAACGAGATCGACCTCGCCGCCGCCTGGCGCCTCTCGCGCATCATCCGGGACTATCGGCCGGGCGTCGTCCATGCCCACGACCCGCACGCGGTGGCCATGGCCGCCACGGCATTGTCCTTTGGTGCCGCCTCGCCCTCTCCTCCGCTCGTGGCATCGCGCCGCGTCGACTTCCGCCTGGCGGGCAACTCCTTCTCACGCTGGAAATACCGGCAGGTGACGCAGTTCATTGCCGCGTCCGGTGCCATCCGCGACATCCTGGTGCGCGACGGCATTCCAGCCAGCCGCGTAACGGTAGTGCACGACGGCATCGACGTGGCGCGCGTCCAGCGCTGGCCTGCCGTGGACATGCACGCGGCGTTCTGGCTCCCGCACGGCGTACCGGTGGTGGTGAACGTGGGGGCGCTCGTCGCGCACAAGGGTCAGAAGTTCCTGCTGGACGCGTGGCCGCTGGTCATGCGCCACCTGCCGGATGCGCACCTGGTCATCCTCGGCGAAGGCGAACTGCGCGGCGCGCTCGAACGTCAGGTGAAGGAGCTGCATCTCGAACGGGCCGTCCGCCTGCCCGGCTTTCGAGATGATGTGCTGTCGCTGGTGAAGTCGGCGGATCTGTTCGTGATGAGCTCGGTCACCGAAGGCCTGGGCTCGGCGGTACTCGATGCCATGGCGATGGAACTGGCGGTGGTCGGCACGCGCGCCGGCGGCATCCCCGAAGCTGTCGTCGACGACGAAACAGGATTGCTGGTGCCGCCAGCGGACCCGAAAGCGCTGGCCACGGCCATCGTGCGGCTGCTGAAGGACCCGCTGCTGCGCGCGCAGTACGGCCACGCCGGACGCCTCCGGGTGGAACAGCACTTCGGCGTGGACCGGCTCGTGGACGGGACGTATGCGGTGTATGAAGCCGTGGCTCAGAGCCAGCCGGCCTTACGGAACCTGTAGGCCAGGTAGACGTCCACCCCTACCATCACGCCGAGCGCCGCCGGGTATCCCCACACCCAGTCCAGTTCTGGCATGTGCGTGAAGTTCATGCCATACACACCCGCTACCATCGTCGGCACCGCAACGAGCGCGGCGTAGGCGGCCAGGCGTTTCGTCACCTCGCTCTCCTGAATGGTGATGAGCGACAGGTTCACCGACATCACGGTGGTGGTCATTTCGCGCAGGTTGTCGATGGACTGCTTGAGACGGAGCAGGTGGTCGTACACGTCGCGGAAGTAGTCGTGCAGGCCCGCGCAGATGGGCGGCACGCGGCCGCCGTGGAGCTTCCCCGCGACTTCGAGCATCGGGCCCGTGGCACGGTCGAGCACGACCAGCCGGCGCTTCAGCCCATACAGCGCTTCAATCTGCGCGCGCGTGTTCTGGCCGCTGAAAATCCGCTCTTCGATCTCCTCGGCCTCTTCGGCCAGCCCGTCGAGCAGCGGAAAGTACCGATCGACCACCGCGTCCATCAGCGCATAGAGCACGTAAGCCGGCCCGTGCCGCAGCAGTTCGGGCTCCTGTTCGCAACGCCGTCTGACGTCCGCAAAGCCGAGCGTGGTGTTGCGCCGCACCGAGACGATGTAGTTGGGGCCGGCGAAAATCGCGATTTCGCCGTGCACCAGATCGTCGATGCCTCTTTCGACGACGTGTAGAACAACGAAGAGAGAGGAGCCGTATTCTTCGAGCTTCGGCCGCTGGTGACCGTGGCGCGCGTCTTCCACCGCCAGTTCGTGCAGGCCGAACTCCTCCTCCACCTGCTGCAACTCCTCATCGTCCGGATCCTTGAGCGCCACCCAGACGAATGCGCCCGGTCCCACCAGGTGCGCGTGGATTTCCTGGAGCGGGATGTCGGCCACTCTTTCACCGTTACGGTAGGCCACACAGTTGACGAGCATCGTTCTCCTGTTGTCAGCGGGCCGGCGACACGCGCAGCGCGTTTTTCGTCACGGTCCGGTGGAACTGGAAGCCGTCCTCGCCAAGGATCGTCAGTGTCGTGGACTGCCGATCGTCCAGCGGATCGGCCTGCTCCACGATGATGGTCAGCGCACGATCGTCGCCGCCGCTGCGGCTGCGGCCGGTAATGGCCGCCCACCCCGGTGCCACCTGCAGCAGACCAATGTGCCACAGTTCGAACGACGCCTGCGAGATGCGGTCGAACACACGCACGCGGCCACGCGGCGCACCGGGGCCGGGCCCCTGCTGCACGTTGATGTTCACGTCGAGATCGGAACCGCCCACGCGTCCCGACACACGGCGCGCAATCGTGGTGCGCATGGGACGGCTCGGCTCGTGCGGGCCGCGCAGCAGCACCGAGCCGCCGGTGGTTCCCGTGGGCTGGCCGTCACGGAACGCCAGCGTGCCGTTCACCACCACGTGGCGCATGCCGGTGGAGGGAGCGGTCGGGTTGTCGAACGTGGCGTGGTCCAGGATGGCCTGAGGATCGAACACGGCAATATCGGCGGCCATGCCGGGCGCAATCACGCCCCGGTTCACGAGGCCCACGGTTGCCGCCGGCAGACCGGTCATCTTGCGGATGGCCTCCGGCCACGACAGCACCTGCTGCTCGCGCACATAGCGTCCGAGCACGCGCGGAAACGAACCGAAGTAGCGCGGATGAGTGGCCGCGCCGGCAACGGCACCGCAGTCGCAGGCCACCGAAACATTGGGATGCCGCAGCAGCGCAACGAGATCTTCCTCGACGCCAAAACGCAGGATGGCGCCGCCGTCCTGTTGTTCGAGCAGCCTCACCAACGCTTCGCCCGGTGAGTCCACGCCAAATGCCTTCATGGCATCCACGAGCTCGGTCTTGTGGCCCGTGGCGTACACACCCTGCGGACCGCCAAACCGCGCCGCCATGGCTTCTTCGGCTTCGGCCACGATTCGTGTGCGCTCCGCCGGGTTGGCAAAACGCTGCAGCATGGCGTCGCGCCCGCCATCGAGTGCCCAGCCGGGAATGAGCAGCGCCGCCAGGCCGCTCTGGCCGGCGAGATAGGGATAGACGTCGGCGGCCGCGTAGGTGCCCTGCGCCGCGGCCTCGTCCATCATCTTCAGCAGCGCCGGGGCCGTGCCTTGTTCGCGCCCCTGCGCCTTCA
Source organism: uncultured Bifidobacteriaceae bacterium (assembly GCA_964653955.1). GTDB lineage: Bacteria > Acidobacteriota > Vicinamibacteria > Vicinamibacterales > UBA2999 > VFZN01. The sequence continues at coordinate 7,298 of CAZZGM010000068.1, forward strand.
TGTGCGTGACCACGGGCAGCAGACCCGAGCGGCCGGCAATCGCCAGCGTTTCGGCCACGCCCACGCGCGAGCTGTAGCCGGACTCGGGCGTCAGGCGCTCGTGGTTCGGGAAGTTCGTGCGCCAGGGCCGCGCAACGTCGATGACGCGCCCCACCTCTTCGGCCGTCGCGTAGTATCCCGGCTTGTAGTCGAGCCCCGCCGATACGCCCCACGCGCCCTGTTCGAGCCCGCGCAGCACCAGGCTGCGCATCCGATCGATGTCGCCGGCCGACGGCCTGCGGTCGCTCGGCCCCATCACCGATGCCCAGACGGCGTTGAACCCGATATTGGCGCCAACGTTCACCGCCAGGCCGTCCACGCGCAGCCGGTGCAGCTGCTCGTCGAGGTCGATGGCACCGCCGCCATCGGCGTTGATGATCTCGGTGGTGACGCCCTGCTGCAGCATGTTGGCGGCCGTGCGCAGCCCTTCGGGCGTGGCGTGTGAGTGGATATTGATGAAGCCGGGCGTCACGTACAGGCCGGTGGCATCGATCTCGACAACGGCCGGCTGGCCTGCGACCCTTCCGACCGCGGCCACGTAGCCACGCAGCACCGCGACGTCGGCCGTCACCGGCGGCGCGCCGGTGCCATCGATGACCGTTCCGCCGCGGATGACGAGGTCGTAGAGCGCGGGGGGTGATGGTGTTGCCTGCCCTGACTGAGCGCGGCCCGTTCCGACCGCAATCAGCACCGCAAGCGATGTCCCGAGGGCGAGCCGGTAAAACATACCCGGCAGGATAACGTAAAGCCGGGCTGACCCCTCAGTTCACTTGTGTCGCATGTTTCAGCGCGGAGCCATGCAGCGCCGTTGGCGCAGTCAACCCAGGTGAGCTCCAGGATTACGCGAGATGCTTCAGCTTGTCGGGGTTCCTGACAATGTAGATGGCCTTGACCAGGTTGCCATCAATCTCCATGGCGTTGGTCTGAACCAGGCCGGACGCTCCATCCAGCATCGCGCCGGGCAGGCCGTTGATCGTGCCGAGGCGAATGGTCATCTCGTCGGTCCAGCCCTTGCGGGTCACGCCCACCAGGAACGCGGCCACGCGCTCGGCGCCTTCGATGACGTTGAGCGCGGACGGCACCTTGCCGCCGCCGTCGGCAATCAGACGCACGTCACTGGCCAGCAGACGTGTCAGCGACGCCACGTCGCCCGATCGCGCCGCGCCCAGGAACGCGGACATCAGTTCCGCATGTTTCGGGTCGAGTTCGCTCGATCCACGCGCCGGCACGGCCGTGTCCGGCCGCCCGGCACGGACACGAGCCCGCGCGCGGCTGGCCAGCTGGCGGCACGCGTCCTGGTTCCGGCCCAGCGCGTCGCCCACCTGTGCAAACGAATAGTCGAACACGTCATGCAGCAGAAAGGCGGCCCGTTCGAGGGGCGACAGCCGGTCGAGCGCCAGCAGTAGCGCGACCGACAGGTCTTCGGCCAGTTCGGTCTGCGCATCGGGCGCGAGTGCCGCCGTGTCGGTAACGGGCTCTGGCAGCCACGGTCCGACATAGGCCTCGCGCCGCACGCGTGCCGACTTCAACACATCGAGACAGATTCTCGTGGTCGTGGCCATCAGGAACGCGCGCGGATCGTCGACGAGCGCTCGCTCTGCGGCGTGCCACCGCAGGTACGTCTCCTGAACGGCATCCTCGGCCTCGGCCATCGACCCGAGCATCCGGTACGCCAGCCCGAGCAGCGGCCGGCGGTATGGCTCGAACGTCGCGGCGGGGTCGGTCGTCGTCATTGTCATCGGTGTACGACAGAAACCACGCCCTTGCCGAATCCAAGCGGCGTGCCGCCCACCAGCACGCGCGTGCATGCCTTGCCGTGCCCCATCGCGTACTTGACCGTCGGGTACATCCGGGCGGTGACCATGGCAAACGCCAGACTCACGACGGCTTTCGGCCCCCACCGCCGGACAATCTCCTCACGATACTCGTCCGCGGCGGGATCATGATCGAGCGTGGCCCGCGTGAACCGCCACGCCAGCGCGACGTCCGGCGGCATCGCGTCCGGTGTCTCCGTCAACACGGCCGTGAGCACCTGCACATCCATGCCGGCTTGCTCGGCCATCGATACGCCAAGCTGCGTACACGGGCCGCAGTCTTCATGACGAACGGCGGTGATTCCAGCCGCGAACAGCGCGGCGGCCGGCACGTCCCGGCGATATTTCCCGAGCGACGTCGCCTGCTGGAACTTCCACACCGCACGCGGATCGACCTCGGCCATTTCGTGCAGATACGAAGCGTCGTAGTCCCACTGGCGCTCGAACGCCCTGATTCCGCGCCGCATGAGCCATTTCAACATGCTGTCCTCCCTTCCCTCTCGATGGCATGACGAGGCAGGCAGGAGAAACGTGACATGACCGCCGGACGCGGCCTGGCTCAGCCGAGGAGACGGTCGAGCGCCGGCAGCGCCTCTTCGGCCGGCAGGGGCACGACAATGTCGACGTTCGTGGAGGCGGGCGTGGCTTCGGGATTCACCTCCACGGTGCACGCCCCGTGCGCACGCGCCATGTCCACCAGCCCGGCGGCCGGATAAACCACGGCTGACGTGCCAACGGTGAAGAACACGTCACAGGCCGTGGCGTCGAAGCAGCGTTCGAGGATGGCGAAGTCCAGCACTTCGCCAAACCACACCACGCCAGGCCGCAGCGGACCGCCGCAATGCGGGCACGGCGGCGGCAATGTGGCAAACGGCGCGGTGTCGTCACGCCAGCGCGGTGGAGCGGCCGCGCAACGCTGCCAGCACGAGACGTCCCAGATGGAACCGTGCATGCGCAGCACATCCTGCGCGCCAGCCCGCTCGTGCAGGCCGTCCACGTTCTGCGTGATGAGCGTGAAGCGCGGGAACCGCAGGCTCCACGACGTCAGCGTGTGGTGCGCCGCGTTGGGGCGCACGCCGGCGGCCTGCTGACGACGCCCGTCGTACCACTGCCACACCACGTCCGGCTGACGCGCAAATGCTTCCGGGGTGGCAAGATCCTCTGGCCGGAGGTCGTTCCACAGCCCGCCGGCGCCACGAAACGTCGGCACGCCACTCGCAGCCGACACACCGGCGCCGGTGAGCACGGTGATACGGGCGTCGGGCGTGAGCTCGCGCGCCAGCCGATTCAGCGCCGTGTCCACCGACCTCGGCATGGGACTTCCCCCCGGCTGTTACCGCTTCGGCAGCAGCGACTTCCTGGCCTTGGCCACGACCGTGAACGTGGGGTCCACCACCTGCGCTACCTCGTACTCCATGGCCTGTCCCATCCACGCCTGGGCGCCACGTTCCGAGAGGCCGTAGTCGGCCATCAGCCACCGGTGCATTTCGGTGGTGGCGTGCTGGAACGCCTGCAGCAGCGGCCGGGCGCTGCCAAGCACCATGATGTGCGTGTCGTTCTCGATGCGCGGCCAGGCCAGCGGCGTGTTCTTCACGAGGTCGACGCGGAACTCGACGTCCATCGACACTTCCATGCCGGTACCCACCACCTCGCCTTCGCCCTGCCGGGCGTGGCCATCACCAATGAAGAGCAGCGCGCCTGGCTCGCTCACCGGCAGCATCACCTTCACACCGGCCACCAACCCCGCGTAGTCCATGTTGCCGCCGAAGGCACCCGGCGTGATGGTGGTGATGGCTTCCTTGCGGGCCGGCGCCACGGCCACACAGCCGAGCATGGGCCGCAACGGGAGCTCGAGCGACGGCTGGATGTCGGGTCCCGAAAGCATGCCGACACGGCGCGCGCGGTCGAGACGCCAGATCACCCGCCGCCCTTCTCCATCCTTGCGCGCGGCAATGGACGCCGGGTCCACCGCATACGGCGCCAGCAGACTGCCCGAGTAGGCCTCGTCGCGGTTCGGTTCGATCTTCTCGATCGTCACCACCAGCATGTCGCCAGGTTCGGCGCCTTCGACATAGAACGGACCGGTTTGCGGATTGGGTCCCGGCGCCGCCTGGTTGCCGTTCCAGTCCGCGCCGCCGGCATCGATGGTTTTCGTTACCACGCGGTCGCCTGGTTTGATCCGGGGTGCCGGTGGATGAGCAAACGAGAACGTGTTGTAGAACCGTTCCGGGACGAACTGA